>JAISEB010000179.1 GCA_031264395.1 Treponema sp.
TTTCGAAAATACGGCGCGCCCAGGGACGCATGGGAATTTATTATGTTGAAGGAGGGGCCAACCAGCTCCCCGCCAAGGTGCTTTATGACCGTTCGTATTCCGCGGCCGCGCTCGCGAAAAAAGGGGACATCGACTGGAACGCCGCGTTCGAAGGCGTTGACTGGTTCCACATCACGGGCATAACTCCCGCAATCAGCGGGAGCGCCGCGGAATTGTCGCTGGAATCCGTCAGAATTGCCAGGGAGAAGGGGCTTACCGTCTCCTGCGATCTTAACTACCGCAAAAATCTCTGGAAATACGGAACGACGGCCCCTGATATTATGCGGAAACTTGCGGAACATGTTGATATAGCGATAGCGAACGAGGAAGACATACAAAAATCCCTTGGAATAGAGGCGGATGTTGATGTTGGTTCGGGGAATCTTGACAGGGACAGGTACCGTGAACTTGGGGACAGGGTGCTTAAGGCGTACCCCGGCATGCAGTTAATAGCAATTACCCTGCGCGAATCACATTCCGCCGACAGCAACGGCTGGGCGGGCTGCCTTAATGACAGGGACAATTTCTTCCTGTCGAGGCGTTATCTTATACAGGATATTGTGGATCGCATAGGCGGAGGCGACGCCTTTTCGGGAGGTCTTATCTATGGCCTTTCGGCGCTGGGCGACAGGCAGAGGGCGCTGGAATTTGCCGTTGCCGCAGGCGCGCTCAAACATTCGATTCCGGGAGACTACAACCGCGTAGGAAAGGACGACGTGTACAGGCTCATGGAAGGCGGCGGCGCGGGAAGGGTTGAGCGTTAGCGCGGCCGGCCGGAAGGCGCCTTTGTTCCCGGTCCCTTATTGGAGTTGTTCAATAACCAACCGGGTTACTAAACATGTCCATTGTCTGTGAGCGGGAAATCGCGGCGTTTTAGCCGGCCGTTTTGTACGTATCTTCCAATCTGCACATCCACCATCCCAATACGCAGCCTGAAATAAATGTCAGTATGCATACAATTACGGCAATGCCCGCGTAGTTGAACGGAACTTCCGACCATGGCGTTCCGGGTATTATCATGATGCTGGAGGCTAAAACAATTCCAAAAATACAGTGAAAAATGCCGGTATATATTTTTGAAAACAGATAGTCTGCTATTTTTGAAAACAGGAAAAGACATGCCGCTCCGCCGGCCATTATCGGCAGCAAAACGGAAACATCAAATGTTTTGAAGGCTTCAACCATGGGTCTGTACAGGCCCAGGTACACCAGAAAATTCGACGGGCTCATTCCCGGTATTAAAATGCCAAACGCTATCAGAACTCCGGCCAGGCACCATGTTCCGGTATTCCGCGGGAGATTCGATCCAAAATATTTTTCGGCCAGAAATAAAAATGAAAAAGCAACCGCAAACGAAATGATTGTTATTATGACATGTTTTCTGGCCCGTTTTATTTTACCGGCGTCTTTCCATAATTTTGGCAATGTTCCTGTTATACAGCCAATGAACCCCCACAATACCTGGGCTTCATAATTTTCCATGAAGAAACCCAATGGATGCGATAACAAAAACATGCCAAAGAGCGCCCCAAGCCCTACGGGTATAAAAAAGACAATGTTTTTTATAAAATCATGCGTTATATGCGCGATAAATCCGATTATTCTTTCGTATAATCCGAATATTGCGGCCAGGGCTCCCCCCGAAACTCCGGGCAATATAAATCCGGTTCCAATGAGCGCGCCTTTTAGAAAACGGATAATCCAGTTAATCATCTTTTCCTCCGGATGTTTTGTGCGGAAACTTCTAAAACCCGGCCGGGTCTTTAGAGGCTCCCTTGTTTCAAAAGTTTGCCCCGGGACAACAGTTCCTGCATAAGGGCGCTAAGGGTGTCTATGTTGATTTCGGAGGAAACTTCAGAAATGGTTTCCCGTATGTCTTCCCAATCGCACTCTTCAAGTCTCATGGTCTTGTCGTCAAATTCGCCAAGAAAGAAAGCGGCAACGGCGCCGGGCGCGAAAGACGGGCCGCCGTTTGAAACCGCGCGGCCGGCGGTTTTTCTGAAAAGTTTGCCCGCCTGGCCTGTGCCTATGACAGGCCCGACGAGGGCGGTAAATTCCCGTTCGAGGTTCCTGATGTTTTCTCCCGATTTTGTCATCCCGTCAATCAGTGAAAAAAAGTGTCCGATGGAAGAAGAAGAGGAAGAAGGGGGACGCAACCGCGCTACCTTTTCCTCTGCTGTACGGTAGCCGACGCCGCCGCGCGCGCGTCAACGGTGTTCAGCATGGCCGTCAATCTTTCTTTTTCAATCAAATCGATAACACGGGCTTCGGTGTAGCGCTTTGCTTCTTCGGTGTAGTTTCCAATGGTAACGCAGATACCTTTGTCGGCCTTTACTTCCTTGAGGTGTGAATGAAAATCCCGCAGTATAAGTTCGCCGACAGACCCCTGGCTT
Organism: Treponema sp.; assembly: GCA_031264395.1. Lineage (GTDB taxonomy): Bacteria > Spirochaetota > Spirochaetia > Treponematales > Breznakiellaceae > JAIROE01. The sequence continues at coordinate 2,433 of JAISEB010000179.1, forward strand.
CTGATGAACCTGAACATGGTTACATTGGACCATTTGGAAGTATCCACTTCGGTAAGAATATCCGCCCAGCCGCCCTTGTCAACGGTAATGCTGGTTATTTTAACCTTTGCCTTGGCGAAATAACTCATGACGATCTTCCTGCAAAGGGCGATAAAATCCGCCGAAGGGGCCATAAGATAAATTTGAAGGTTTTTGTTTGCGTTGAGTTCCTGATACTTGCCGATGAGGATGTTGACATCCTTGTAGGACGGGTTGTCCGCCTGAATAAGACGGAGAAGGCCGAGCGCCCCCGATATGTTGTTTTTCTTCAGATAGGCCTGGGCCAGCCGGTAACGAAGTTCGGTAAGGATATCGGGCTTGATGGTTTGGTGCTTGAGTCCTATTTCAAAATCACCGATTGCCGCGTCCTCCTGGTGCAATTCCATGTTGATGGTTCCGGTGACAAGGCAGGCGTTCGGCCCCATGACAGGATCGGCCCGCAGATGGTTGAAGAGCCGCAGCGCCTGATCGGACTGATTTGCCTCGTAGTAACATTCGGCCAGAGTGTAAAGCGATTCCTTGTCGTCAGGCGCCAGATCAATGGCCTTGCGGATAAAGGTCATTGCCTCCTTGGGCTTTTTGACGCGGAAGAAGGCGTGGCCCAGATCGCGGAGAACCGGCGCGCTGTCCGGGTCCTGCCGGCGGGCCTGTTGAAGCAGCTGTATGGCCTTTTCATAGTTTTTTTTCTGAAATTCGAGATGGCCGAGGTTGTAGTTTACCTCGAAATTATCCTGACGAAGGGCCCTTGCCGCGGCGAAACCCTTGTAGGCCGCGTCGGCAAGATTCAGTTTAAGGGCTGAAAGGGCGTAACGGAGATTCGCCTCAAATTCGTCAACTACTCCGGTAAGTTCCGAAAGGACTTCGTATGCCTTGAAGGCCCGTTCCCATTCCCCATCCTGAAAATAGATATTGCCCAGTACATTCAGGGCCTCCGGGTCCCGGGGATTCTGGGCCAGACGCTTGTTCGCGTCTTTTATCATGGCTTCACGGCCTTTTGTCCGCTTTATGCCGGAAGCGCCCCCCGAACGGCCCTTGATTATCATAAAGAGAAATACGGCGAGAATAAGCGCGACCACCGCTGCCAAAATAGGAATCATACGTTGATTATCGGCCTTCCTCTATTTATCTTCAATATATTTCCTTTTTATGCCGATATGTAATTGAAGTATTCCGGGATGCGCCGGGGAAATAACCTTGACAAAAAAAGGGGTCCCGGCTAAATTTTAGAAAGGAGTTTGACCAATGGCGGGAACTATTGGCATAAAAATCGCAAACGGAGGGTTCTATTCGATTATCGAAGAGAATTCCGCGGTTAAAAAACGGCTCATTCTTACTACCGTTCATGACAACCAGCGCAGCGTACAGATCGATCTTTATAAAAGTTTTGCGAAAACGATGGCCGACGCCCTGTACATAGGGAGCCTCGTGGTGGAAAAGATCAAGCCCAAGCCAAAGGGCGAACCTTCCATTGAGATGATCATTACATCTACTCCGGAAGGGGAAATTACCGCCGACGCCATAGATCTTGATACCGGTTCGGACGGGGAACATCATTACCTGAATGTTTCCCTTAAATCCCTCGACGAGGACACCAGAGACGTCGAAATTCCCGATTTTGAGCTGGAACAGCAGGAGGGGCCTCCGGCAAGCCTTTATTCCCGCACCGTCAAGGTGGAAAAGAAGGCGGGGGGCTTTCCCTGGTTCATCCTTGTCATTATCGGGCTCTTGATTATTGCGGGCCTCCTTGCCTTGTGGTTCTTCTTCCTCAGGAACAGGGCGGACGCCTCCTTCCCGTCAAGCCGCCAGGCGGCGGAATCCCAGGCGGAGTCTTCGCAGGTTACGGAAGCCAAACCGGCCGCGGCGGAGCCTTCACAGGTTACGGAGGCCAAACCGGCCGCGCCGCCTCCGGTGATTGAGGCCCCGGCGGCCCCGGTCCCGGTACGGACGGGGACCGCGCGCCGTGACCGCCCGCCCGCCCCGGTGTCTTCCTACAGGGTGCCGGCAACCATTCCCAGAGAAGGGGCCGTCTACCGGCTCCGCTGGGGCGATACGCTGTGGGACATTTCGGAGGCTTTTTACCGCGATCCCTGGCTGTATCCCCGTATCGCGCGGTTCAACAATATCAGGAACCCGGATCTTATTATTTCGGGAACTACCATCCGTATTCCGCCGAAAAATTAAAACGCGGGTCTGTGTTTTTCTTCTTTCTTTTCTCGCCGGATTCGGCTCCTGCGGAGCCGGACGGCAGGCTTCCCTTTCATTTTACGAAGGCGTCAGGGAAGACGAGGCGCCCGCGGCCTGTTTTGAGCGGGCGTTGGGAAGCCCCAATCCCTTTATCCGCTCCGCGGCGGCCCTTGAGCTTATTTCCCCGGTACTGGAAAAAGATTTCCCTGCCGCCAGGATAATACGGCGCCGTCCGGCGCGCTCGTCCGGCTTTTCCGCCCAGGAACTTACGCTGAGGGCGGCGGCTTTCTACATATCCGCCGAATCGCGGGAGACCGGGCGGCCCGCCGTTTACGCCGAAACGGAACGGCTTTGCGCCGCCTCTGCCCGTCTGCCTGATTTTCCTGAGGGGGATGCCGGGGTATCCGGGTGGAATGAAGCTCTGTCCCTCATGGCGGGTTTGCGGCAGCACGAAAAACCGCCCCCGCCCGCCCTGTGGTCCGGGGCTTTTTCTTTTGTAACGGGGGCTTCTTCCCCCGCCGCCGTCCGCTGGTTCCTCAAAGAGGCGGACACTCTTCCTTTTTCCCTTTTCAGCGAAGCCGAAAAAGCCGCCGTCAGCGGTCATGAGGCGGCCGCCCGCTTTTCTTTTGCTGAAGGGCTGGAATTTTTCCGCACTGTTATTGGGGAGGCCGGGGATCTTTTCTTTCGGTATCCGGATCTGATTAACGATCTGGGCCGGTGTTTTCAGTTTGCCTCGGCCGGTGAAGGGATGGATCTTTTTCTGGAATGGGAAGGTTCCGCCGGGGCGGGCGGGGCGGATACGGCCGCCATACGGTACCGGCTGCTTTTTTTTGCCGCGAGAATGGCCCGTCAGCAGGGGCTCACCGAAACGGGGACAGAGCTTTTTAACCGGGCGCTTGTTTTTGCCCCGGATTCCCTCCAGAAAGACGCCTCTATGTGGTACATCCTTGATATGATACTGTCCGGCGAAAAAAACGCGGGAGAAGCCGCGGCGGCGGCAAAGAACATGATCCCCGCCTTTGGCGACGACGCCTATTTTTCCGACATACTGGATCGCCTTGCCCGGCTGCTTACGGCGCGGCGGCTTTGGCGGGATCTGGCCGAAATATACGCTCTTATGGAAAAGCGCCCCCGTTCGCCCTCCGCCGCGCAGTACGCCTGGATTCTGGGGCGGGCGGCGGAAGAAGGTTACCTTACGAATGAAAGCGCCGGAGCCGCGGAGGCCGGGACCACGGGGGACAGAGCTTTACCGTATTTTCGCGGCGCTTACGAACGGGCCGGCGCGGGCGGGGATGCCCTCTATTACCGCATGAAGAGCGCCGCCGTTCTGGGGGAGCCTTTTCTGAATCCCGGCGGGGCGGAGGCGGAACATTGGCTTCACCCTGAACTCATGGAATTTCTTTTGGGTTTTTTTGAGAACGGCGCGGGAGAAAAGGCCCTTCCGTATATACGGGAAAAAACGGAGGTTCTTGCGGCGGCGGAACTGCGGGCCTTGGCCCGGGCCATGCACGAAGACGGGTTGTATGCCGGGGCGATACGGCTTGTTTCGGCGTATATGAACCGGGATGATTATGAACTTGTTCGTGAGGATCTGGAACTGGCCTATCCCCGGCCCTGGCGGTCCTGGGTCGAGGAAAAGGCGGAGGAAACCGGCTTTGCGCCGGAACTGCTTTTTGGCCTTATACGAACCGAAAGCGCCTTCCAGCCCGGCATTGTTTCCAGAGCCGGAGCGGCGGGCCTTACCCAGTTGATGGCCGCCACGGCAAAGGAAGCCGCCGGAAGGCTGAAACGGCAGGGGGGCCCCGACTACGCCGGAACGGGTGAACCGGATCTGCTTGATCCCGAAGTTAATATACATCTTGGGGCCGTCTATCTTCAGTATCTTGCCGGTCGTCTGGAAGATCCCCTCTTTGCCCTTATTGCCTACAACGGAGGACTTTCGCGGTTCCGCCGCTGGCGGGATCTGGAGCCGGATCTGCCCGGGGATCTTTTTCTTGAAACCGTGGAATACGCGGAAACAAGGGCGTATGCCCGCAGGGTTCTTTCCGCCGCCGCCGTTTATGGGTTGCTTTACGGCCGGGAAGGAAAATCCCCGGCGGGAAGTCCTTGAAGCTCCCCCTTTTTTTACCGATATATACATGAAGGGGTTGTGAAAAGTGTTTCTTCGTTCCGGTATTTTTCCCCGTTTCAGGGTTTTTCTCCGTCAGGCGGAATCTTTTTTTTCCGCTCCCGGCGCCAAATTTCGCGTAGGCGCGGCGGTCTCCGCGGCCGTTCTGGCTCTTGGCGGCCTGTTTTTGGCGCTTTCGCTTGTGGGCTCCCTGCTTTCACTGCCGTTTGCGTCCGTTCCGGGCGACTTTTTCGCGGCGTCCTATGGGCTGTTGGCCTTTATTATCCCGGCCTACCTTCTTTACGCCGCCTTTATTCTGGCTGATCCGGCCTGGCGGCCGGACCGGATCTTTGTCCTTAGCGCCCTGCTCTTTCCTTTTCTGACGCTGGCCGGGGGAATCGCCGTTATCCGGGATTTCGAAAACCTTTCGTCAAGATCCCCGTTTCTGGATTTTACCGGAAAAACATTCTTCAGTTTTATCATTATTTTTATTGTTGTCTCCGAAGTCCTTCTTGTCGCGGCGGCCCGCGCCATGCTTTTTCCGGGGAACGGCCGGCGTTTTAATCTTGACAGGGCCCGCCGCCGGGGCAGGCTGCGGTCCCTCATGCTGCCTTCGCCCCCTTCCGCGCCCGGCGCCATGTACAAGAGACCGGCGGCCCTGATCCTGGGGACAGAGCTGAACGGCGGCGGTGAACCGCCCCTCTTTGGCCGGGAAAACCCGGACGGCGCGGAGGAAGAAGGCGGCGTTTGTGATTTTGACGACGCCGGGCTCGCCTGTGATGACGGTGTTGACGTTTCGGACAGTATTGACGCCGCCTGTGACGACAGCGTTGACGCCACGGACGCGCTGGACGCGGATCCGTACGATTCGAATGCGCCGGACGGGTATTTAGACGCGGACACGGGTATTGGCGGCGGGGCCGTCCTCGGTGATGATCCTGAAAACGAAGCGGACCCTGAAAGCTGCGGTTCCGCCGGCATGACGGCCGATGTCGAAAAGGCCCTTTCGGAGGCGGAAGCCGCAGCCGCCATCAAGTCCGTAAAGCGCCGGAGCGGCTGTGAAAATTCCCCGGTCCGCCCCATCCGTTCTGCCATGTCGGGAACATCCTATTCGGTGCCGGTCGATATACTTAACCAGTACCCCGACGGCCAGTACTGGATCATAGATTCCGCCACCGAAGACGCGGCTGTGACTCTCAAGGAAACACTGGAGGAATTCAGGATACAGGCGGAGGTCACGGGGATCAGAAAAGGGCCTGTAATTACCATGTTTGAAATTCTTCCGGCTCCGGGAGTCAAGCTTTCCAGAATTGTGAACCTTCAGGACAACATTGCCCTGCGCCTTGCCGCCTCGTCGGTGCGTATCGTGGC
>JAISEB010000040.1 GCA_031264395.1 Treponema sp.
TACAACGCGTCGAAGGCCGGGGTTATTCAACTGACCAAGTCTTTGGCGGTTGAATGGGCCCTGAAGGGCGTGCGGGTGAACAGCATCAGTCCGGGTTACATCGGCACCGATCTTACCCTGAACTCCCCGTCCCTGAAACCTTTGATTGAACAGTGGAATGCCATGGCCCCCCTGAAACGGCTTGGCAGACCTGAGGAGTTACAGGCTATCGCGGTATATCTGGCAGGGGACGCCGGAGCGTTTACCACCGGCTCCGACTTTGTCATTGACGGGGCTTTTACCTGTATTTAATGTCTGTTCACAAAGCCGGTTGTTTTGTGAACAGACCGCGGACTTTGGCAAAAACGATCACTAAAAAAGTGATCGGTAAAAAAAATTTTATATGGAGGAATCAAATGAAGAGAAGCTTGGCGACATTGGTTGTATGGGCGGTAGTTTTTGCAGCGATACTGGGTGGCTGCTCAAAAAAGCAGGACACGGCGGCGGGAGACAGCTTTAGTATCGGCATGACCGTAAAGGATTTGAGCAACCCGACCTGGGGCGCTACCTGCCAGACCCTGGACGGCCTGGTCAAGGCAGACGGCGGCATCTTTACCTATGTGGATTGTCAGGGCAACCCGAATAATCAAATCCAGCAGGTTGAGAATTTTATTGCCAACAGCGTCGACGCCATCATCATTCAGGTTGCCGAACCGAATTCCCTGGAAAGTGTTTTGGCCCAGGCCCGGAATAGCGGCATTAAAGTATTTTGCTGGGACAACGACATCGAAAATTCCGATATTAACTGGCTGATCAGCAATTATCAGGCCGGCAGGGTTATCGGAACCGAGGCGGCGGCATGGATAAATGAAAAGTTCGGCGGAAACGCGGAATACGCCATTCTCAATTATGATCAGGAAGAAATTCTCCTTGAACGGGGAAACGGCATCCGTGACGCCCTCAAGGAACTGGCGCCCAATGCGGTAAAAGTTTCGGATCAGCCCGCCATCAACCCCAGGGAAGGGATAGCCCAGACCGAAACCATTCTGGAAGCCTATCCCAATTTAAAGGTGATAGCCTGTATCGGCGGGGGCGGCGCGGTGGGCGCCAATAACGCGGTTAAGGCGGCGAACAAATTAACAAGCGACTTTGGAATTTTCGCGGCGGACGCGACGGAAGAAGAAGTGGCGGCCATCAGGAACAATGAAGCCATCAGGATGTCGGTTTTATTTTCCGGCAGCCCCAGGGCCAACGGCCACATCATCTACGACTTGGTAAAAAAACTGCTGAACAATGAGCCGGTGGACCGGAAGGTAATGCGGGAAATGATTCCGGTTACCATAAACAATTTGGCGGCGGCAGATTAAAAATCTACGGCCCGCGTGAAAAACCGGCGTTCTGTTCCGCGGAGGATCATGCGGGCCGCAGGTAATCGGCGTCCATGTTAAAAGGATGGTCAAGATGAAAGATGCAGCGCTTCAGTTAAAAAACATAAGCAAAACTTACCCCGGCGTTATCGCCCTGGACGAGGTGAGCCTTGATATTATCCGGGGAGAGGTTCACGCCCTGGTGGGGGAAAACGGCGCCGGAAAATCGACCCTGATTAAAATCAGCGCCGGGGCGGTGACGCCCGACAAGGGACACATCGTTGTGAACGGGAAGGAATTTTCCGCCATGACTCCCAAGCTGGCGAAAGAGAACGGCATTGCGGTAATTTATCAGGAGTTTAACCTGGTGGATGAACTTTCTGCGGCGGAAAATATTTTTCTGGGCAGGGCGATCCGCAAGGGCAAACGAGGCATCCGCATAGATCGCAAAGCAATGGAAGAAAAATCGGCGGAACTTTTCAAAATGCTTGCTATTGATATAAACCCCCGGGAATTGGTGCGCAACCTTACGGTGGGGTATCAGCAGTTGGTTGAGATTGCGAAAGCGGTATCCGAAAAGGCGCACATTCTTATTATGGATGAACCTTCGGCGCCGCTGACAAACGCGGAGGCGGGAAAAATGTTTGAAATGGTAGACAGACTGAAAGCCCAAGGAGTTACCATCATTTATATTTCCCACCGTATGGACGAGATTTTCCGCCTTTCCGACCGGGTAACGGTTATGCGGGACGGCAGGAAAATAGAAACCCTCAAGACATCCGATACGAGCGTAGAACATCTGGTTACGGCAATGGTCGGACGGGAACTCAAGGAAACGTATCCGCCCCGGAGCGGCGCTTCCGTTAAAGAGGACGTTCTTTTGGAAGTTAAAGGACTTTCGGGAAACGGCCTTAAGGATATTTCTTTTTCGGTCCGGCGGGGCGAAATCCTGGGACTGGCCGGATTGATAGGAGCGGGGAGGACGGAACTTGCGGAACTGTTATTCGGTGTAAAACCAAAAAGCTCAGGCAGCATATTTCTTCAAGGAAAGGTTATGACCCCCAAAACGCCCCGGGACGCCATTAACAGCGGCATTGCGTTGGTGCCGGAAGATCGCAAGCGGCAGGGCGCTTTCCTGGACATTGACATCAAAGGCAATATCAGCATGGCGGTTCTGGGCCGTATTTCCCGCCTCTCGGTGGTTGATAAGCAGCAGGAACAGAACATTGCCGAATCGTACAAAAACAGTATGGGCATTAAAACTCCCAGCTTGTTTCAAAAGATCAAAAACTTAAGCGGCGGCAACCAGCAGAAAGTTATTATCGCCAAATGGCTCGCCACCATGCCTGAATTGATTATTCTGGACGAACCAACCCGGGGCATTGATGTGGGCGCCAAACATGAAATTTACAAACTTATTAATGAACTGGTTGAATTAGGAAAAACAATTTTGATGATCTCTTCGGAAATGGAAGAGCTTTTGGGAATGGC
>JAISEB010000060.1 GCA_031264395.1 Treponema sp.
GTCCGCCCGCGCGCATACACATTAACCCCGTTCTTTGGTATATTCTATGGTATGGAACATTCGGGAACCGGTGTGATCATCATAGGGGCGGGGCCCGCGGGGCTGACGGCGGCCCAATACGCGGCGAGGGCGGACCTCGAGACGCTGGTTGTTGAACAGCTTGCCCCCGGCGGTCAGGCGCTCAACATAGACGTGCTTGAAAATTATCCGGGCAACGCCGGGGAGGAAGATTCCGGGGCGGAGGGGGGCCGGGGCGGAGGGGGGCCGAAATCGGGGTTTGAATTTTCGCAGGATCTGCTCAGGCAGGCGAAGAAGTTCGGGGCGTCTTTTGTTGCCGATTCGGTACAGTCCGCCGCCAGGGAGGGGGGCTTTTTTTCCGTTACGCTGGGAAACGGGGATGTCCTTAAGGCACGGGCGCTGATCCTCGCGTCGGGCGCGAAACACCGCCTCCTTGGCATTCCCGGCGAGGCGGAATTTTCGGGACGCGGGGTTTCTTACTGCGCGACCTGCGACGGGCCTTTCTTCAAGGGGAAAAAAATATTCGTTGTCGGGGGAGGGGACGCGGCGTGCGACGAGGCGCAGTACCTTGCCCGGCTTTCGCCGCATGTTGTCATGGTACACAGGCGGGACCGTTTCCGCGCCCAGAAGGCGCTGGCGGACCGCGCGCTTCACAATCCCGGCATTACGGTCCGTTTCAATACCGTTATGAGGGAGATTAAGGGTGAAAAAAAGGTAACGGAGGTGGTTCTCCAGGCGAACGGGAGACAGTCCCGCGAGGAGGCCGATGCGGTCTTCGTATTCGCCGGCACGGTTCCCCAGTCCGCCCTGGCGCTATCCCTCGGCGCGGAAACGGATGAGGGGGGGTATGTCATTACCGATCAGCGTATGGAAACGTCGGTCCCCGGCCTTTTTGCCGCGGGCGATGTCAGGGCGTCGCCGTTCCGCCAGGTAGTCGTCGCCGCCGGGGAAGGAGCCGTGGCGGCCCACTGCGCCGCGGCGTATATTGACGGCGCGAGGGGCGGCGGGTATCCCTCCGCCTTTCCCGGATAATCCCTCCGCTTCCATGCGTATTTTCGGGGCGCTCCTTGTCTTTGTTTTTGTCTCGCCGCTTTTTCCCCTTTCCTTCGCGGACCCGGCCGGAACGGAAAAGGATTCCGTAGAGGAACTTGCCGCCGCCCTCGCCGCCGCCATGAGCGATGAGGAAGCCCTGGCGCAGACTTTCATGCTCGGCTGGGTAGGCGCGGAGCCGTCTCCCCTTATCATGGAATGGATACGCGGCCGGAAAATAGGCGGGGTGAAGATCTTCGGCTGGAACACCGGAAACACCCGGCTGCTTGCCGGGACGGTGGGAAAACTTCAGGAGGCGAGCCTTTCCTCGCCCTTGGGCATCCCGCTTCTTGTCGCCACGGATCAGGAGGGGGGGCTGGTGCGCCACGTCAAGGGCGCCACAAGCGAGACGCCGGGCAACATGGCCATAGGCGCGTCCGGCTATCCCAGGGACGCGTATCTTTCAGGCTACTACATAGGAAAGGAACTTGCGGCGCTGGGGATCAACATGAACTTCGCGCCGGCGGTGGATCTCTACACCAACAGGGATTCTGTCCTCATAGGGCCAAGGGCGTTCGGGAATGATCCGGTAAAGACGGGCATACTTGGCGCCGCCTTTATGAAGGGACAGCAGGCGGCGGGTATTATTCCCACGGCAAAACATTATCCGGGGCACGGGGGAACGGACCTTGATTCACACGGCGTGCTTCCCCGCATAGACCTTGGTATCGACGATCTGTGGGAAAGGGAACTGGTGCCCTACCGCATCCTTGCAAAGGAAGGGCTTCCCGCGGTGATGAGCGGCCACCTTGCCTTTCCCCAAACGCCGTCGGCTTCCCTTCCCGCTTCCCTTTCGCCGTATTTTCTTGGGGATATACTCCGCGGCAGAATAGGCTACAAGGGAATTGTGATAACGGACGATCTTATGATGAACGGGGCGGTAACTCACGCGGGAAGCCTTTCACGCGCGGCAAAACAGGCGCTTCTTGCCGGAAACGACATCATCCTGTTTTCACAGACCCCCGGCCTCTTCGATCCGGTCTGGACCTATCTGGCGCGTTCCATGAACGAGGAGCCTCTTTTCAGGGAAAGGGTCCGCGACGCCGCGCGGAGGATAATCGCGGTGAAACTGGCGTTTCTGCGGGGCCCGGCGGCGGTTCCCTATGCGCCGGATCTCGCGGAGCTTGACGGGGCGTTTTCAGATCCCGAGGCGCAGGCGTTCTTCCTTGACCTTGCCGTGCGCAGCGTTACGGTGCTGAAAGACCGGGCTAAAGGCGGAAGCGTGTTTCCCCTGACGCCCGAAAAAGCCGGCCGCGTGCTGCTTGCCGGGCAGTACGGCGATTTTTTCAAGGCGGGAAAAGCGGCGTATCCTGACGCGGTTTCCCTCCGTTATCCGGTTTCACAGGCGGAACTTGTTTCCTACGGGAAAAACGCCGACACCATTATCTTCTGCCTTTCAGGCGAGGCGGGCCAGGGACTCCTTGCATCCCTTGAACCCCTGAAGAAAACGGTGATAGTGCTTTCTGCGTTAAGTCCCGTATACCTCGAAAGCGCCCCCTGGGTAGACGGCGCCGTCGCGGTGTACAGTTACGCGCCCGGATCATTCGCCGCGGGCTTCTCCGCCATTCTGGGCCGTGTTCCCGCGGCGGGGAAACTTCCCTATGAATGACCGCCCCGGAAAAACGCGCGATCCCGGAAGGTGGAAAAACCTCAGGCGGAGGGACATGAAGGCCGCCGAAGACATGCTCAAAAAAAACGAGGTTCTTTATCCGGGCGCGGCCGGCCGTTATCTTCACCGTTCTTCGTCTCCCTCCCGGATCTGGGTATTAAAGGACAGGGAAAAGTCCGTTTCGGGCCTTCTTATATACAGCAGGAAGACCCTCTTCCCCGTGTTCCAGGGCGGCCTTCCCCTCCCCCGTTTTCTGGATCGTTTTCTGGGATACGGGGCCCTGCACGCCGTTCAGGGGCTCAGGGGAGAGGCGGAACTTCTGGAGGACGAAATGGCGCGTCTGGGATTGGCGCCCAGGGAGCGCATCGATTACGAACTCATGGCCCTTGACAGGACCCCTTCCCCCGGCTGCGCGGACGGAGGGCCGGAGGGCATCATATTCCGCCGCCCCGGGGTGTCCGACATGGAAGAACTCTTTGTCCTGCAGTCAGGCTACGAACAGGAAGAAGTGCTCCCCGAGGGAACGGCCTTCAACCCCGCGGCAAGCCGCCTTGGCCTTGAGCGCATCGTCGCCGAAGGCCGCGTCCTCGCCGCGGAACTTGACGGCAGGCTCGTAGGCAAAATAAACACCAGCGCCGTTTCCTTTACCCGCTGTCTCGTTGGCGGCGTTTATGTCCTCCCCGGCTGCCGCGGCCTTGGCATAGCGCGGCGCATGACCGCGGAATTTTCAGGACGCATCATTGCCGAAGGCCGGGGGGTAAGCCTCTTTGTAAAAAAACGGAATCCCGCCGCCCTTTCCGTGTACCGCCGCGTCGGCTTTACCTTCACGGACGATTACCGGATCAGCTATTATTAGCGGATTGATTGGATTAAACAACCTGAGATGAATAATCAGAAAAAAGAATTTTCACCGCGGAGGACACGGAGTTTGCGAACCTTTGGTTCGACGGAGGGAAAAAGAATTTGTAACAAAAACTCCGTGTTTCTCCGTGCAACTCCGCGGTTTTTCTTAAACACGCTAATCGCATAT
>JAISEB010000126.1 GCA_031264395.1 Treponema sp.
AAAACAGGCGACGGTACGCCGATACAGGTAAAACGCTCGGATAACATCGGGCGCAATGTCATTGATAATTTCAAATCCGCCGTTGAACGGTTTGACAAAAACCTCTTTGAAAAGAATATCGCGGCAAAAAAGCCCGTCGGGTATATTATCGCCTTTTCCTTTGGCAAGGGGGCCGTTGAAGAAGTGGCCCGCCTGAAAAACAAGGAAGACCGTATCATAAAGCTGGTAACGGTTGAGGAAATAATCCCCATTGCCACAAAGCCGGCAATCGGCGTTCATATCAATGAACTGGAAAAGGACAGTAAGGGCAGCCGGAAAATAGAGCTGGCCGCGGCGGGGCAAAGCGCCGCCGGCATCGAATTTTACAGCTGGGATTTCGCGTATGACAGCGAAAAAGGCTTTAAGCCTTCAATCATCATTGACAAGGAAGGAAAACAAATTGTTTCCCTTAAAACCGGAACGTATACAATAGCCGTAAAGGTTGTTGACAATGACGGCCTTGAAAATATGGAAGTAATAAAGCTGAAACTGAACGGCACGGCAGAACAGGTAAGCCCGCCCGCCTGACATTGTATAAGGAACCCAACCGGGGTTTCCAGAGATTCCCTATATACATTCCCAAAACCGGCCTACTGTTGGGAGACGCTCATGTTTCTGCGTTTTCTTAGTACTACATATCCGATTATGCTTATCAACAAAGCGCCAAGGACATCCACGATTAAATCTTTCATGGTGTCTACAAGCGCAAGATGTCCTACAAGAACAGTGCCGTCCGGGAGGTTGTACTGCTGCATATTAAGATCCAAAAACGCGTCTATCGTGAATTCAACTATTTCCCACAGGGTGTCAAGCATTATCGCAAAACAAAAAGAGAAAAAAGCCATAAACCAGTCGCTTAATCCCAGATTTATTTTGGGATTTTTATTGATAATATCAATTATGCAAAAACCAAACGCGCTAAGCATAATTCCGCTTAACGTATGCAAAAGCGTGTCCCAATGAAAAAACCGCTGATAAAATCCGCTTACCTGTCCCAGAATGATTGCGGCATATATAAACAATACAAATATGACATGCATTATTCCCGGGAAGGATATTTTCAGTTTTCTTTCCAAAGCTGAAGGCAGAAAAAGAACGGCTATCCCCAAAATGCACTGAAGCGTGATTTTTATAAAATCCATTTGAGCCGTATTTTGTAAGGAAAATGAACCGTTCCCGGAATAAATCACGCCGGTAATTCCATACACAAGTGATATAACGAGCGAAATCAAAAGTATGTAGGATACAATCGTACGTATTTTTACCGCTGCCATTTTTAAATCCTCCGTTCCGTTTTTTTACTTTTGGGAGCCTCTAAAAACTTCAGTTTTTAGAGGCTTTCTTACCCATTGGAGAAAATTGCGTTTGCGTAATTCTTTATACATTAAGGAATTAGCAATTTTCTCCAAGGAACCACTGGAAACCCAACCGGGGTTTCCAGTGGTTCCCTTTCACTTTTATGATAATGCGTATACCGGAAAACATCAAACCGGCCCTTTCGGCCCGTTTGAAGAGGCGTGCATGGTTTCGGCCCGCGTTCTGCCCCGGAATGTTTCACGTGAAACATTGAGCCTGTTCCAGGCGTGTACGAGTCTCCGTGCGTCCGGCAGGGCGTGCACAAGAGGGGCTTTTATAGTATACTTGAGGCAGATCGTTTTCCGGGGGGTGAAAAATGAAAATCCTGCGTATCTCCCTTTTAAAATACGAAACACCCGGAGCCGGACGCGCGGTACGGAAGGCGGCGGATCGCGGGGCGGTTATGGAATTTCACGTCAACCGGGATGTGCGGGATGAATATAACCTGGAAAATTCGCTTTTTTCGTTAACCGGAAATGTGGTTCTGGCGGACATGCGGCAAGTCAGGGAATTGACGGCGCGGTTCAACGCGAAGACGCCGCCCAATCAGCCTGAAAAGTTTATCAAAGCGGGCCAGCTTTACGCCATGGGGCTCATCGACGAGATCCTTCACTATATGGCGGCCCTGTACCGGGAACAGGTTCAGCCCGACGCCTTTGACACGGCTCTCCTCCGGCTCGAAAACAAACTCGGAAGCCGCCGTATTGATGATTTGCAGCGTGTCTTTACCGGCGAATTCCCCCCCCAGCGGGTATACGCCGGAAATTGTACGCCGGACGAATTCCTTGCCGCTGCGGAAGACGGTGAAAGCTGCCGGGCACTGTCCCTGGAAGAAACCTGCCTTCTTTCGCTGGCAAACCTTAATCCCGCATTTGGGCCTTTCAAGTTTCTTTTTGACGACGGCGATCTTGCCAGACAGACCGTTTATCCGGCGGCTATTGAGGAACTAAAAGCCCACTTCAGGGAACTGCCGCCCTTTGGCCCGGACGGCCAAAACCTCTGGGACATACTGCGGGCTCCGGCATTGGCGTCCCCGGATTCCCTTGCGGGCCAGCTGGAATACATGCGCCGGCATTGGGGGCTCTTGATAAGCAAATTCATCACCCGCATACTCACAAGTCTTGATGTGATACGGGAAGAAAACAAGCCTTTCTTTGGAGGGCCCGGGCCTACGGAAGTTATTACCTACGGCGGCCTTGATGAATACGAGCGTTTCAGCCCCGATCAGGACTGGATGCCCCGGACGGTGCTTATCGCCAAGAGCACGCTGGTGTGGCTTTACCAGCTTTCCCAGACATACGAACGTGAGATTACCCGGCTTGATCAGATTCCCGATGAAGAACTCGACAGCCTGGCCCGGCGGGGTTTCACCGGCCTCTGGCTCATTGGCCTGTGGGAACGGAGCGGCGCCAGCAAAACCATCAAACAGTGGACCGGCAACCCGGAGGCGGCGGCCTCGGCGTACAGCCTCCACGACTACGACATAGCCGGAGAGCTGGGCGGATGGGGAAGCCTCCTTAACCTCCGCGAACGCTGTTTCCGCAGGGGTATACGCCTTGGATCGGATATGGTTCCCAATCATACAGGCATAGATTCCCGGTGGATAGCCGAATACCCGGACCGTTTTCTTCAGCTCCGTTATCCCCCGTTCCCCGGCTATACCTTTAACGGGGGGAATCTGTCCAACCGTGACGGGCTGGGCATTTATATTGAGGATCACTATTACAACCGGACCGACGCCGCGGTAGTGTTCAAACGGGTGGATTTCCGCACCGGGGATGTCCGTTATATTTATCACGGCAACGACGGCACATCGATGCCGTGGAACGATACCGCGCAGATCGACTTCCTCAATCCCGAAGCGCGGGAGGCGGTAATACGCACCATTGTGGGAGTCTGCAAACAGTTTTCCATTGTCCGCTTCGACGCCGCCATGACGCTTGCCAAACGCCACATACAGCGGCTATGGTACCCGGAACCGGGCAGAGGCGGTGATATTGCGAGCCGTTCGGAACACGCCCTTTCCAACGAAGAATTCAACCGCCGCATTCCCGATGAATTCTGGCGCGAAGTAGTCGACCGCTGCGCCTCGGAAGCGCCCAACACGCTGCTTCTGGCCGAGGCATTCTGGATGATGGAAGGCTACTTTGTCCGTACACTGGGCATGCACCGTGTCTACAACTCGGCCTTTATGAACATGCTGAAGAACGAAGAAAACGCCAAATACCGGGCCACGATCAAGAACACCCTGGAATTTGATCCTGAGATACTCAAACGTTTTGTCAATTTCATGAATAACCCCGACGAAGAAACCGCGGTGGCCCAGTTCGGAAAGGGAGACAAGTACTTTGGAATTTGTACGCTCCTTGTCACCATGCCGGGGCTTCCCATGTTTGGTCACGGCCAGGTTGAGGGATTTGAGGAAAAATACGGCATGGAGTACCGCCGTTCCTACCGGGACGAACAGCCGGACCAGTACCTGGTAGACCGCCACGAGCGGGAAATCTTCCCCCTGATGAAACGGCGGGCCCTTTTTTCCGGCAGCGCCGCCTTCCGGCTTTACGACCTTTTTACCCCGGACGGCGCGGTGAATGAAAACATCTTTGCCTACTCCAACCGCCACTGGGACGACCGGGCCCTGATTTTTTACAACAACTCCTACCACTAAACCGCGGGATGGATTCACCGCAGTTCTCCCGCCATACCCCAGGGGGACGGCGGTTCCCGCCAGGATACCTTGAGCGAAGCCCTTTCCGTCCACGGCGACGGCCGGTATTTCACCCTGTTCCGGGAACAGCGTTCCGGCCTCTGGTTTATCCGGTCTTCCAAAGAAATAAGCGAAAAGGGCCTTTATGTTTCCCTTAAGGGATATGAGGCCCAGGTTTTCCTCGACATTCATGAGGTAGCGGACGACTCCAAAGGCCGCTGGGCAAAGCTGAACCATGAACTTGAGGGCCGGGGAGTTCCCGATCCCGGGGCGGCGGTTCAGGACCTCTGCCTGGGGGAACTCTATTACCGCTTTACCGAACTGCTGAAACCCGAAGTGGTGGAGGGATTCCGCCGGTTTTTCACGGGAACCGCTCCCGCCGGGGCGGAGGCCTTTATCACCTCCCTGCGGGAACCGGTTCTGGCTTTTATCGAAACCGCGAAGCAGTTTATCGGCGGCGCGGACGGCCGTTACGATCCCTTTGTCCGGAAGGGCCGGGAACGCGCCCTGCCGGCTGAACGGACAGCGGACCAGTGGGGGGCCTTTCTTGCCAGGCTGCTGGACCTGGCGGCATATTCAAGTTCCGCGGAACCGGCGGGCGAAGGCCTTGCGGCGCCCTATCTCAAGGGTCTTGCCGCGGAAATGCGGGACCGGCCTTTCGTGATCGCCGCCGCCCTGGGCTACGGTATTCTGTCCCTGCTCCGGCCCGTCCTCGGCGAAGGGGTTTCCGGGGCGGAGGCCGCCCGGCTGGGCTTTGACCATTGGTCCCTGGACCGGAAACTCCGGGAACAGTACCGGGGAATGGGGATTCCCGAAGCCGAGGGGCGGCGGGCCGCGGATCTGATAAAGGCGGTCCTCTCCCGGACGGTCCCGGCGGATCTGAAACCCTACGGCGCCGGAAAGCCCGCGGGACGGCTGGCGGCGGCCATTATTGAGGCGCATTACGACGCTGAGGATTTCCGGTCTCTCCTGGGGATTAATTTCTTTGAGGATGTAACCTGGTTCAACAAAGAAGGGTTTGAGGACGCCCTGTTCTACGGCTCTCTGTTTTTTACCCTGGAAAACGAGGCCGCCCTGGCGGAATATTCGGGAAAAAAGAAAAAAGTCCCGGTAAA
>JAISEB010000305.1 GCA_031264395.1 Treponema sp.
ACCAGGGAAGCGCTGGAAAAATTCAGAAACACCACGCAAACGGTTCTTGAAACACTGGAAGAAGCCGGAAATTTGGCAAACCCCTTCCCCTCCGCGGATGACGCGGCGGGAAACATCCCGGCGGGAACATCCGCCGCGCCCGTCCCGGTAACACAGGCCGCGCCGCAAAGCTCGCCTAATGCGCCGCAAGAGGCCGGGGGCATTGCATACTCCTACAGCAGGGAAGTGACGGTCAAAAAGCCGCCCATGACGCTGCCGTAACGCAGCAATTCTCTATTTAAAATAACCACAAACCATTCGCACGAAAGAGGAAGAGATTATCACAAAAAGCCGAAGAAGTCGAAGAAGTTTTTTAAGGGAAAACTTCTCTTTTCCCTTTACTTTTCGACCTGTTCGACCTTGTGGTTAAAAATTCTTCTTTCCGGCAAAGAAAGGAGAGATTTCAGGGTTACATTGCGGAATATCGGAGCAAACATCCGTGTCTGTTTTTGGTTAATATGGAGAATTGCCGGCCGTAGCGCTACTTTCGTTCCTGCAAAATGCGGTATTTAAGGTAAAGTTCTTCCAGAGTATGACGGGGGCCGGGGGCGTTGATCCGCTTGCGAAAACACGCCGCGTCCTTTCTGTCCACAAAAAAATCGTAAATATCCCTGGGCTCGGCGTTTTTGACCATGGAAAAGGCGGGCGCCGAACCCAGATACGCCCGTATTTCGTTTCCGTCCACCGCAGAAATGCCGAAACGGATCAGCCGGGAACGGACCTGCTGAATTTCTTCATATGAAAGGCCGAAGAGAAATTCCTCCAGCGCCCATTTACATTCGTCGTTGGTTGATTCCTCAAGCAGAAAGTCGTGCCAGTCGCGGTCCATGTCAATGGTGATGCGAAGCAGTTCGCTCGATCCGTCCATAGTACCGAAACTGGGAGGCGCGCTGTCGCGGGCGGTCCACAGAGCCGTCAGCGCCGGCAGGTGCCGTATGACGCGGGGATCGGTTCCGCTGTCCCAGAGGGAAACAAGATCGCCTGCGAGGTTCGCCTTTATTTCCCTGGGAAAAGACGGATCTTCAAGGCAGGAAATGTACACTTCCTCGGCCATCAGGGTACAGACGACGGAAAAAACGACGCGTCTTAACGCGGTAAAGAAGTCCCCCCGCTCCCGGCACAGCATGGCAAGAAGGGAAAACGCGTGAAATTTCGCCACAAAAAAACCCCGGACCGCCACTACTTTGGTGGGAATATGCAGCAGATGAGAACCGGGGGAAAAGGAGAAGAGAGACTCAAGAAGCCTGTCCTCGTCCCGGATTATCCCCCGCAGATACTGGGTTTCCCGTATCGACGGATAGCGCGAAACCGCCCCGCCCAGGGAATGCAAACAGTCAAACCGCTGCCTCGCAAGCCCGCAGTCATCGGGATAATGCACTTCAAGCCAGGCGTCAACTTCTTCAACCAGCCGCCTTTCATCCTCGTTCAGCACCAACAGGGCCGGCCCTGTCCGCGGTTCCACAGAAAACATACACCTTAACCATATCCCCTAAAATCAAAAATATCAAGAAAAAACGGCTTCTCCATTGACACCGCCCCCCGGCCGCACTATAGTTACAAACACATGTTTCCGTGCCGGAATACGGGGGTGCACCGGTTTCGACTGGTGCGGTTCGGGGTACAGGCTGCAGGTGGAGCGCCCATCTCCTGATTGGGCAAAACTTTAACTGCCAACAACGACAGTTACGATTACGCCTTAGCAGCGTAACCGCGTGGAACCGTTCCGCCGCCTTGAGGAGCGGCTTCCGCGTCACAATCAAGGCTGGCCAAACCCCGCTTCCGGACGGGGCGCGGCGAGAAAATTCCGGGATACGGACGGGCCGCGCGCCGCTTAGCCAAGCCCGCCCCGACAATCCAACAAACGGCTAAACCTGTAGAGGCCTGTATTTCGCGTATCAGGACGCGGGTTCGACTCCCGCCACCTCCAAAGAAATTCACAGTCCCGGTCAATCGCGGGAGTCGAAGGGTACAGCCCGCCGACCAAAGGGAGGAAAAGCGCACAGGATGTGCGCGGCAGGGCTGAACCCCGGCCTGGAGGCATGAGGCACGGATGCCGGAAGGCGACTCCCGCCACCTCCAAAAAAATCCGCAGCCCCGGTCAATCGCGGGATCACCGGCACTGCCGGACTATAGTCTCGAAACGGTCGTGTATGTAAAGGACGGCGTCGGTAAGGAGGGGATCAAACTGTGTGCCCCGGCCTTCGCGGATGATCCGCAGCGCCTCGCCGTAGGAAAAGGCGGCCTTGTAGACGCGGGCGCAGACAAGCGCGTCGTATACGTCGGCAAGGGAGGCAACGCGGGCGGCAAGGGGAATATCGGCGCCTTTAAGGCCCTGCGGGTACCCCTTGCCGTCAAAACGTTCGTGGTGGGACCACGCAATCGAGCGGCAGTGAATAAGGTAGATTGAATCCTTGTCCTTGACGCCCCGCATCATCTCGTCAATGATGTTTTTCCCGACCGTCGTGTGGGTTTTCATGATCTCAAATTCATCGGCGTCGAGCTTGCCCGGTTTAAGCAGTATCCTGTCGGGGATGCCTATTTTCCCCACGTCATGCAGGGCCATGGCCTTGACGATAACGTCGGGTTCCATTTTCCGCAGCTGCCCGGCGTACGCCGAATCCGATTCAAGCAGATAATCGATTAAGGCCTTGCAGAAGAACTGAGTCCGCTTGACATGGCTCCCCGATTCAAGATTGCGGTATTCGATGATATTCGCCAGCGCCTGCAGGGTATTGTCCAGCGTGGAAGTGGCCTCGGCGGTTTTTTCCGCCACCATTTCTTCAAGGCTGTCCGAATAATTTTTCAGCTCAATCTGGTTCTTGACCCGGAGTTTGACGATCTCCGGCAGGAAAGGCTTGTTGATAAAATCCACCGCGCCGGCGGAAAGAGCCTCGCTTTCGGAATCGGATGTGGTGATGAAGATCACGGGAATGCGCTTTAGGGACTCGTCTTCCTTCATGACTTCAAGCATCTGATACCCGTTCATCTCGGGCATGAAGATGTCAAGAAGGATGATCTTGGGCAGCACGGGG
Source organism: Treponema sp. (assembly GCA_031264395.1). GTDB lineage: Bacteria > Spirochaetota > Spirochaetia > Treponematales > Breznakiellaceae > JAIROE01. The sequence continues at coordinate 3,072 of JAISEB010000305.1, forward strand.
GTCTTGCGCAGCACGTTCAGGGCTTCTACCCCGTTCCCCGCCGTAATGATGTTGTAACTGTCCTTAAGGATCTCCTCCAGTATCATGACGTTCATTTCAACGTCGTCAACCACAAGGACGGTGGGGATCCGGGGGTTCGTATCAGCCATGCTCCAGAATTACCTTGTCAACTTCTTTTACCGTTTCCTCAAAAACCGCTTTTACCCCTTCAAACGCGCCGGGCTGTACCGATTTTGCCCTGATCTGGGATTCAAGATCCCGGGTTTTCTCGAATAATTCGATAAGGGAAAGATTCGCCGCAAGCCCCTTGACGGTGTGGGCCGCGGTCCGGGCCTTTTCATAGTCGCCCGCTTCAAGGGAGGCGGAAATTTCGTCCAGACTGGTCTCGTTTCTGAATTTGGCAAGGAGTTTTACATACAGTCCGGCGTTGTTCATGACCCGCCTTAAGCCTTCATCAAAATTAACATACACAGCCATGACAGAATCTCCCTTTTTATATCGTGTTTTTAAACGGAAGTTGTTCAACAACTGAAATTATTGAACAACTCCAATATATTCTCATACTACTATTCCCCGCGTTTTTAGTCAAGAATTCCATTCAAACAACCCGAGCATCGGCGTTTACCTTCATGTTCCGGAAACTATCAAGTTTTGGAAGAAATTTTAACCGCCAGGTCGAAGAAGTCGAAGAAGTTTTTGTTCTCAAGTCCTTTTTTGGCCTTCTTTTCTTCTACTTCTTTTACTTTTTCGACCTCGTGGTAAATTTTTTCTTCAAAGTATGCTGCTACAAGAGGAATTTTGACGCTAAAAAGGCAAACACCGATACCCTGTCCTCTTCTTTTATTTTCTTGACAGATGTAAAAACCCAACCATATAATTAACAAATTCGGCGTTTTTTACGGGGGAAATCATGAAAACGGCCAAGGATTCCGCTAACGCCGTTCAGGTTGACCGGACCCTGCGGTTAAAGGCGTCCATAGAAAACATGATGGACGCCGGGGTTAGAAGGACAACTTTTTATTCCCTTACAGGCAAAGCACTCAGGCAGAGCGAAGGGGAGCCCAAACAGATACGGCGGGCAAAGGCGTTCGCGTACCTTCTGGATACGGTTGAGCTTGAAATTCACCCCTATGAACTTCTGGGGGGAAGCATTACCGGCATGTGGCCCGTTGATCCGCACAAACCGGACTACGAGGAACAATACGCCCAGGCGGTCGCGGCAATTGAGGCGAAGATAAACCCGAAACCGGGAGACAAACCGCTTAAAATCAGGGGCCTTGTCGGAATGACCTCCGAACCGCCCAAAGGCATGCCTTTGCGTTTTGCCCTGATGGCCCGCGATCATTTTGACGCCAGCATCGATTTTGGGCGTCTGCAAAAGATAACGAGGGAAATGCAGGAGAAATACGCCGGGCGGCCCGAAATAAGCCCCCCGGAAATCTCCGGCATGATGGAACACCTCTTTACCTGTGATTACGGCGAAGATACCGATCTGTACTGGGACTTCAACTGGTATTCGGCAAACCACATCAGTTTGAATTACGAAAAGGTCGTCAACGAAGGATGGGCCGCCATTCTGGCCGGTGTTGAAAAACGTCTTGCCGAAACCGGGGACGGCGAAAAAAAGGAATTCTACGCGGCCGCCCGCATTGCCGTCGAGGCGGTTATACGGTACATCAAACGGTACGCCAAAGTCCATCTTGAGGCGGCGGAAAAAGAACACGACAGGAAACTGTCCAGAGAACTCAGGGAAAAAGGGGAGCGGCTTGACAGAATCGCCCTTGAAAAGGCGTCGTCCTTTAAGGACGCCATGCAGCTTCTGTGGATCACCCACATTATCGCCAATACCCAGCTTGGCTGCGCCCTGTCCTTTGCCCGTTTTGATCAATACATGTTTCCTTTCTATGACGCGGATATCAAAGGCGGCCGCATTACCGCTAAAGAAGCCGTAGATTATCTGTGCTGCATGTTCCTCAAGGTGAACGAACCAAAGATGCGCACCGTACAAAGCATGGCCCTTGGAGGAACGACAATTGACGGAAAGGACGCCTGCAACGATCTTACCCGGGA
>JAISEB010000331.1 GCA_031264395.1 Treponema sp.
AGCCAGGGTTTCAGCCCCGGAGAATTTGCAGCGGTAAGCGCGCCCGGCAAAAGAAACTTGTCTGTCATGGTGTCCAGCATGGGCGGTTATCGCTTCATCTGCCAGAGTGTCCAAGGTGATCCGGGGCTGCGTAAACCGTATAGGGCGGTCCGTTGCGGCTTTGGCACTCCGGGGCTGTGAACGTTCCGCTTTCACTTGTTCTTTTTTTCGCTTACTATCCTCTATGACATCAAGAATCAAGCCGTACAGGGGCGGGGCGTCTGCAAACTCACCATGCAGAATATAATCGCCGTTTTCCCTGCGACTCCCTGGTGTAGTAATTTGCCATTCCTTGATCTCAATGCCCGGCGCCAGTTCCCGGAGTTTTAACTCAGGGTCTTCATAACGGAAATAAAGATGAAACCCACCGGAGGGAGTTTGTGTATAACAGGGAAATGATTCGGGAAGGTTCCGCAGTTCTTCCGGCAGAATTTCGCGGAGAAATAACTTGTAGAAATTTTCTAGGCCGTCCGCCTTTCCCGGATGCCGGTCAATGTCCACGGCAAGGAAGCGGCCATATATAAACGCCTTGAATCTCCGCTGTCCCTCATTCCACAACGACGCTATTTTCTGAACATCGGTAGTGTATGCGGCGGGATCATTGTCCCTGCTTTTTGCAAAGAATTCTTTGATCCCGATTCCTGCGGCAAGCGTTTTTCTTATCACCGCCGATCCTTGGTATTCAGGCCGGGGCGGTTCCGGGTACTTCCGGCTTATGATCTCCTACAGGGCACGGGCCTCCGCTTCGGGACGGGGCAGGCCGGCGTCATACTCCAGTATCCCGGCCCGCTCGGTAAAGTACTCTTGATCCTCCGGCGCCAAGGCCTCAACGATTAGGCGCTGTGGTTCCGGGGCGGTCGGCTTCCCATGCATCCAATGATTTCCGGACAGAATCGCCTTGATCTCTCCCTGGGCAAAGTGCAGGGCTGTTTCCCTGGTATGGCCGCCAGTACAGTACCGGGCAATGAGAAGACGTTCGTAATCGGACCAATGGTTGAGAGAATTTTTATTTTGGGGTATACTTAGGTTATCCTGGTTAGCTGATTCCCCTGATGCTCTGGATAGCTGATGGGGGATCATTTTTTACCCCCGCAAGCAGCCTTATAGCTTTTTTCTGTTTTGGTAACAATCCGGGAAATAATACCTTCATGAAAAACAATATCAATCCCGCATTGCCCAAAGTCCGGGGCATCGTTCAGTATGGCGATCAGGCCCGGCAATACTTCAGGCAAGAGAGACTCTGCCCGGCTTTTTTGTTTCGACTCCATAGGTTACGCATCCGCTTTTGTGGAGGCAATAGCCTTTTCTTCAAGCTCTTTGAGGAATGAAGCAGGGACAAGTATTTTCCGGCCCATACGGATTGAGGGAAATTCTTTGTCAGTGATTTTCCGAAAAACTGTTTGGTAGGAAATGTTGAGGACGTCCGCTGTTTGGCGGACAGTATAAAATTGATTTGACATTGATTCGTAGTACTCCTACATAAAAGAGATCCCATGCGCAATAAGCACATGGTCGCTACGAATCTATAAAGACAGTATATCACCATATAAAAAAATAAGCAAGAGGTAAAAAAGAAATAACAGCATAACAAGCCAGATTAAAGGTTCCTTCTCCTTCCGCTCTAAAAAATAATAATAAAAAAAATATTTATTTATTAAGATGTAAGTGGTGTAATGATGTGTAAACATATTCTATGCTCCTTTTGTTACGGCCATTTCCAGTTTTTCTTTTGCTGAGGAGAAGTCCAGGACTTGCGCGGCGTGGCTGTACCGCTCCATCATTGCCCCGGATTTGTGCCGGGCCAGGACCTGAATTTCAAAGTCCGATATACCAGCAAGCCTCCCTAAAGTAACGAATGTATGCCGCAAGCTATGGAATGTCAGGTTCCGCCGTTGCTGCTCGTCTACATACCCCTCAGGCGGATCGCCTTCCCCTTTCCACTTTCCCGGAATGCCTATAACCTCAAGCTCTTTTTCCAAGGCTTTTGAAAAAAATGTTTTGCTGTAAGGCTGGCCAGGGCATTCAAGACTTTCCATGACAAAAGCCTCCGGCCTTGGATCAATTGCCATTTTATGTACGGCATCTATAGCTAACCGTACTGCTGCCGTTATGGGCAGGATGCCAGAGCTGTTCCATTTCGGCGCTTTTAGCCCGTCATCTTTCTGATAGTTATGGCACACGGTGATCGCATCTTCCCCGATGTCTCCCCAGAGCAGGCCGCGGACCTCCCCCAGCCTGAGGCCGCAGAGAGCCCCAAGGAGAACCGCAAGCCGGCCCCGGGAATCTGCTGCCGGTATACTGACCAGCTTGGCAATTTCGCCAAGACTGAGAATACCCATTTCTTTACGGGACTCCGGGGCATCATGAATGTTTTTGAATGGGTCACGGTCCAGTTCTTCTCCGGATACCGCATAACGGACAGCCACGCTCATTGCCTGCATGACCTTATTGATTCTTCCTCCCTTCATGCCCTTTTCCGCCATCCAGCGCATCCATTCGCGGATATGCCCTGGAGTAAGCTGCTGGAGACTGATTCCCTGGAAACCGGGGAACGGTTCAATATGCCGCCTTACATCGTCATGGTGTAAAGTAATGTAAGCGGAAGCCAGAGGTTTTTTCTTTACCAGGGCACATTCACGGACATAGGGAGAATCAGGAAGCCAGAAGTCAGCGACATATTGAATAAATGATTTCTCCGGGGCTGCCGGTATGAATTGAATACCGGGCAGCATCTTCCGGGCCGCCTGTTCCGCATCATAACGGCGCAGCCGCTTCCCTTCGGCCGGAATGCCGGTTGACCGTGTTATGGCATAGCGGCGGCTGTTTTCATCCCAGAAACGGGCATACCATACCGGGCCGTTTTTTGTTTCTTTCATGTAAAGTGTAAAAGGTTTACGGGTTTTGTTTGGGCGCATACCAACTCCTGCCGGAAAGTGTCACTTTTCAGTGTCACTCCGATCTCTTTGTGTGATATGCCTCCCGTTTTCGGGTCAGCTTATAACCGCTAATTCCTTGCTATACAAGCAATTAGGAAAAAGCCGATTGGTGGACGATACTGGATTTGAACCAGTGACTTCTACCGTGTGAAGGTAGCACTCTCCCGCTGAGTTAATCGTCCATCAAGCGGACTGGCCGGGTAAAGCAGTGAATTCCAATGGACGACACTGCGGGCGGCCAAGCCTCAGGATGCTTAAAAATACCATTAAAGCCCCGCTCTGTCAATTGGTCCTGTCGGACTATTGGCGGCTAATACGGATCTTCAACCGGGTCTCGTGAAAAGGCCGCTTCCGCTACTTTACCTTCTCTACAATCTCCGCGATAATCCGATCGGCGTCTTCGTAGGGAACTTGGCAAGTGCCGACCTGCGGATGGCCGCCGCCGCCGTAGCTGAGGAGCAGACTGCCGATATCGACGGTGGCGCTACGGTTGACGATGCTGTAGCCGGCGGTAATGGCGACGTTGGTTTTGTTACGTCCGTCTACTATCCATAGGGAGATGTTCTGTTCCGGGTACAGGGTGTAGAGAAGGAAACGGTTCCCTGCGTAAATGGGGTCCACGCTCCGGAGATCCACTACAAGGACGTTGCCCTGGGTTTTTGCGTATTTGATTATCATTTTCTTGAAAAGGACCGCCTGTTCAGCGTATACGTCCAGCCGCTCTTTTACATCAGGCAGGGCAAGGATATATTCTATGGGTTTTTCGGAGCAGGCTTTGGCCAGTTCCTTCATTAAATCGTAGTTACTGATGGTAAAGTTACGAAAACGGCCCAGACCGGTGCGGGGGTCCATAATGAAACCTAACAGTACCCAGCCCTGGGGATTGAGGATTTCATTGGCTGAAAGGTCGCCGGAATCCACCTTGTCAACGTAGCGGATCATTTCAGCGAAATGGCCCAGCTTGGCGTCTCCGCCATAATAGTCATACACTACTCGGGCACAGCTGGGGGCGAGCCGGGAGACTCCTTCAAAATAGACCTTTCTGCCCATGCGCTCGGTTTCGCTGGAGTGATGATCAAACCAGAGTTTGCAGCCTTTGATGTAGGGAATATTAGCCAGAATATCATTGTCCGTGGCGTCGACCAGGCCATCCTGAATATCCTTGGGATGCACAAACTTCCAATCATCAATGAGGCCCAAATATACCAACAGCGCTCCGCAGGCCAATCCGTCAAAATCTGATCTGGTTAATAATCTCATGATCTACCATCCTTCCTGTGATTATATTATACATTATGCAACTCTTTTTCTATATCTATATTATAGCCATATTTCTCTTTTTTCTCAGATTATTGTATACTTAATAGTATGAATTTGAAAAAAAATATGTTTAAAATCGGCAGATTTACCCTTGTTGTGGGTATTTTTGTCCTCTGCGGCGTGGTATGTACCTGTACCAGTCTCTCCAAAGCCGGAATTGAGGTTTTTGGAGGACTGGGAAAGCCCTCGGACCCGGTTCCCACTACGGAAAAGCTCCGGTCTGGAACTTTGCCCAGCGGCCTCCGTTACTTTATCCTCGAAAACACATTGCCCGAAAAACGAGCCTATCTAACCTTGGCGGTAAAGGCGGGTTCCGTCCTCGAGGAAGAGGATGAGCGGGGCCTGGCGCATTTTGTGGAACACATGGCCTTTAACGGAACAGTCCGTTTCCCCGAAGCGGAACTAGTGAACTATCTGCGCTCCCTGGGCATGCGTTTCGGGCCGGAGATAAACGCTTACACCTCCTTTGACGAGACTGTCTATGGGATTGAGGTACCGGTTGAAATTGATGACAACGGTGTACGGCGTATCCCCGATACGGCTCTGGCGGTACTGGACGACTGGACTCGGGCTATTACCTTTGCGCCCTCGGATGTTGACGATGAACGGGCGGTCATTATGGAAGAATACCGCTCCAGGCTGGGCGCGATGGACCGGGTGATGCGGCAGATGATGCCGGTACTGTTCCGGGGATCGCCCTATGCGGAACGTATCCCCATTGGGCTGCCGGAAATCATCCAAAGCGCCCCGGCCTCACGGCTGGAGGGTTTTTACAAAAAGTGGTACCAGGCCGACAATATGGCTCTGATCCTGGTAGGTGATTTTGACGGCGCCGCCCTTGAGGCTTCCTTGACGGAACATTTCTTAATCTCCAAACCGGCGGTCCCTACCCAGCGGCCTCAGTACGATTTGCTTCCTCCCAGAAGAGGTATTGTTGAAATCTTGATCCTCACAGATCCGGAACTGACCTCTACTCAGGTTAATTTGTACTTCAAGCGCAACCGGGAAGCGGTGAGGAGCGACTTGTCCTATTACCGGGAAGAACTTATTGACACCCTCATTGACCGCATGCTGTCTTTCCGTTTTCAGGATGAGACGATGAGACCGGCAACCCCGTACATTTGGGCGGGCGCGGGAAATATACGTTATGGGACATCTTCCCGTTTTTACGTGATGCTGGCTGAGTCAAAAACCGGTTCCGCCGAAGAGAGTCTCGTGGAACTGCTGCGGGCAAAGGAGTCCATGCTGCGCTACGGATTTACCGAGGCGGAATTAAGAATTGCGGGTAACTCACTGATTTCCGATTTGCGGACTATGGCTCTGGAAAAAGACCGTCAGGAATCGAGTAACTATATAGACTACCTTTCAAAATATTTCCTTGAGGGAAGGGGATCCTTCACAGACGCGGAATGGGAGCTTGAAGCGGCACAGAAGCTGCTTGCCCACATCAGTACCAAGGACATTGACGCCGTGATTAAGGATTACTTCAGCGCCGGGGCTTTGCAGATATTTATCTTTGCCCCTGAGGGGGAAAAGACCGACCTGCCCGCTGAGCCGCGGATCAGGCAAATAGTGAAGGAAAGCGCCAGGATGAAAATCGCGCCGAGGAAAGCCGACGCGGTAAAAGACGAATTTCTTTTCGAGACTCCCGTCAAGGGTTCTGTGGATTCGGAAACCGTTGACAATGAAACCGGCGCGGCCATCTGGGATTTGAACAATGGCGCCAGGGTTATTCTTAAATCGACCAAAAACCGAAACGATGAAATTAGACTATACGCCATGGCCAGGGGAGGAACCACCAGCGCCGCTCCTGAAGACGGGGTGTCTGCGGGTCTTGCTTCCGAGATGCTGCAGGTTTCCGGCTTGGGGCCCTACTCCCGGCCGGAGCTGACACGGAAACTCGCGGACAAACAGGTTTCCTTTGGCTATGGGGTTTCTGATTATTACCGGACTTTCCAAGGTTCCGCTACTACTGAGGATCTAAAAACCCTCTTTGAAATGCTCTACCTGAGTTTCACCGATCCCCGGATCGACGATGACGCGGTCAATGCCATGCTGGACCAGCTCCGCAGTTCCCTTGCCCGGCGGGACGAAGACCCGGACAATGTGTTTTTCGATGAAGTCAACCGTATCGTCTACGGCAGTCATCCTCACTTTAAGGCCCTGGAACTGGCGGGCCTTCCCGCGGCAAATATCGACAGCGCCCTGTCTTTTATACGAAAGGGCCTTAATCCCGCCGATTATACCTTTGTTTTTATCGGGAACTTGGAAACCGAAATCATGAAAGAGTACATCGAAACCTACATCGCTTCTATTCCCCCAAAAGAAAGCTGGAACTCCTGGACCAATCTTAACATACAGCGGCCGGGGAAAACCGAGAAAATCGTGTATAAGGGAAAAGAAGAGCAGAGCGTGGTGTACATGGGCTGGTTCGCCAAGGTTCCCTATACCGAGGAACTCAGGGCCGCCGCCCTGGTTCTCAACGAATACCTTAACATCAGAATGAACGATGAGATTCGCGAAAAACTCGGCGGAGTTTACTCAATTTCCGTAGATGTCTCGGTTTCTCCGGTGCCCGAGGGTGAGTTGTCGATGACTGCCTATTTTAGATGCGATCCCCGGCGGGCCAGAGAACTCAGCTCCGCTGTGGCGGTTCTGTTGAACCAAACCGCCTCGGCGCCTATCGACAGCGGTATTTTCGCCAAGTCGGTGGAAGCCTTGAAAAAGGAATGGGAATCCTCAATGCAGAGCAATTCATACATTGCCCAGAGCTACGCCAACTCGTCGGCGCTGCTAAACCTGCCCCTGTCCCGGCTCGAGAAGCGGCCCCAGTATTATAATGCCGTCGCCGCCGCGGACATACAGAGGCTCTGTGCCCAGATTTTGCGGAACGGGCCGGCGCTGGTCATATTGTATCCAGAGGAACGCTAGTGTTCCTGTCTCATTCATTTCGGCAGGGACTTTCTTCGTGAGTCTTTGCAGGTAAAGCGTTTACGCGCTGTGTTGTATTGTAATTTGTTTAAAACAGTACTTTTTTCTGTTAAACCGCAAGATCTTCATGGTTTTGTGTTAAAATGACCTCAAAATGGTCATTTTTAAGACGGCGGCGCTCAAATCCGGGGCCACAGGCTCCGGATTTGGGAATCGTCCATTTATCCTCAAAAAGCAAAATTAAACAAAATTCCATTTTTTGATGCCAATTAAAGGCGAAACAATTTTTGCGAATTTCCACTTGAATATACCGATAATATTTAGTATAATTTAAGGAGTCATTTCCGGGTTGAGAGGGAAATTGACTTTTATTATTAATCATGGTGGTGAGGTAGAATGCCGAAGTCAGAATTGGTAAAATGGTCTGCAACATATTCTGTAGGTATAAAGCTGATTGACGATCAGCATAAGGGATTGTTGAATTTGGTTAACGATCTATTCAATCATGTCAGCAGCGATGAGGCGACGGAAAGGGCTTATTTTCAGAAGGTGATTCAAACGGCTGTTAATTATGTAAAGGTTCATTTTGCTACCGAAGAAAAGATAATGTTAGCCACTAAATTCCCGGGCTATGCGGAACACAAAAAGGCCCACGATACTTTTGTGCTGACCGTGGTGGACAATATACGGGACTTCGAAGCGGGGAAAAAATTCACCCTCGCGGGGTTCACCAGATTCTTAAAAGATTGGGTTTTGACCCATATCGCTATTATGGATAAACAATATTTCACCTATTTTAAGAATATTGCCACCCGAAAGTCGGATGGAAGGCTGACTATTAATCGGGGAGACGTGCGGCACGGCTAAAAACGCCCTGAATATTCCGAATACAGGCCTGTTTATCGGTATTTTGCAGGGTATTAACCCAGACTTTCGAATAAATTCGTCTTATCCGTCTGTTTATACTGATACTGAAAGCATAACCGTACCCGCTCTGATTTTCCTGCCAAAATGCTTCATTTAAAGTGTTACCGCAGCGCGAACGCGTTAAAAATTCTTAGGAAATAGGCGCCGAAGCCTCTGTTTGATCGACGAATCCCGATTGGAATAACAAGCGCTCAAGGTATTGTTCGGACCAGGCCATTTGTTTGATTCTACTGGCAATGCTTCTCTTTGAATCGGTATCCGATCGTGCCAGGGAAAGCGCGATTTTTCGGATGAACGCTCTATTCTCCGGCCCATTGCCGCTCTTTATCCGGCAGGCATCCTCCCCAAACGCGACAGCAAGAACATAATGCAGGGAATGCTCGATACCCCAGTGAGCACGAATGCTCGTTCCAAACACGACCGGGTCGGCAGGGAGACTTGAGATATAATACCGCAGTTCGGTTGTGGTCGTCCCGCCGACCGTACGGATGGATTCAACCACGCCTATGGATTTGATCGTATTCCAGGCCGGATGAGCGGCAACTAACCAGGAAACATCATCGGTTACGGCATGGTTCCGCCGTTCCTGCCGTCCGTGATCGACATCAAAGGTACTGCCGGTCTTAATCAGGGGGTCCGGGTGGGTAAAATCAATGCCGGCAAAGTACGTTTTAACATCGTCATAGAGTGTTTCCTGATTCTCCTTGAGAGAGAACACGTAATCGGCTCCCGTATCGACTAGCTGGTTGGCTATTTTATACGGGCAGCCCATGGCGTCTATGGTCACGATACACCTCTTGAGAGCTATCATCTCCAACAAGGTCGGTATCACCGTGATTGCATTACTCTTTTCCCCGGTTTTTACCTGGGCAAATACCAACCGGTTCTCGGTAGCCCAGACGCTCACCAGGTGGATGCTTTGCCCTCTGTTCGAGGATTGAAGCTTCCCCGGACGGTTTTCCCGTCTATGGCGATGACTTCCCGTTTTATCGCCCGTACCCAGGCCATAAAACAACGTTCGATCTCCCGGCTGTCCAGTCGGTTAAAGACCCGCCGGTATACATCGTGCGAGGGAATACCATTGTTCAGGGGGAGAAACTGTTGCAGCCCGGCTGCTTTGGTTGTTCCGTACAGTTCGATGTCTTCCCACCCTGTGGCGAAGGCCATCACGGCCCCAAGGGTGATGACGATAACTTCGATGAGGGGATAGCATTTCTTTCTTTCGATCCGTGGGTCTTTGATGTCGTTAAAAAAGTTGATTATAGGCGGTCTGGTTTCTGGGCTCATTATTACCTCCAATCCCACCTCTATCGGCTTTTTTATCCCTTCTTTACCTCTTTTTTAATGCGCTCGCCCTGGCATGGTGCTTACCTTGACTAAACAAAAATACAGTATTATACTAAATTATATTTCATATGGATCAATGGCAAAACGATGCCAAAATGGCTGTTTTTACGGTAAACGGGGAACAGGTCCAGGGCAAAATTGACAAAAAACTTCTTGATTTTCTACGGCGGGATCTCCGTCTGACCGCCGCCAAAAACGGCTGCGGTTCCGGGGCCTGTGGCGCTTGTACGGTACTCGTGGACGGGAAGCCGGTTCGTTCCTGTATTACCCCTTTAAGCAAGGTCGAAGGGAAAAACATTGTTACCGTCGAGGGCCTTTCGGCTCGTGAAAAGGACGTTTACGCTTTCGCCTTTGCCGAGGCGGGAGCGGTACAGTGCGGCTTTTGCATTCCCGGCATGGTGTTAAGCGCCAAGGCCCTCCTTGATAGTAACAACAACCCCGATGAGGAAGCGATCCGTAAGGCGATTCGCCCTAATATTTGCCGCTGTACGGGTTATAAAAAAATAGTTGAGGCCATAGCGATAGCGGCCCGGCTCTTCAGGGAGAATGCTCCGCCCGTTGTGAGGTGTTTTACCGGCGCTATGGGTGAGAGCATGCACCGGATCGATGCGGCGGTAAAGACCCTGGGTACCGGTAAATACGTTGACGATCTTGAGTTTGAGGGGATGCTCCACGCCTCGGCGATCCGCCCTGGTTATCCCCGCGCCAAAATAATGAAAATCGACGCCTCGGCGGCCCTGGCGCACCCTGACTGCGTCGCGGTACTGACTGCGAAAGATGTACCGGGTAATATCAAAATCGGCCATCTGGCTTTTATCTCCGACCATGACGTGATGATCGCCGAGGGAGGAATTACCCATTTTATCGGCGACGCTACGGCGCTTGTGGTCTGCAAACATCGGGAAAATCTTGATGAGGTGAAAGCTCTGGTGAAAATTGACTGCGAAATTCTGGAACCCTTAACCAGCCCCCAGGCGGCAATGGCGGAGGGCGCGCCGCTTATTCACAATAAACAAAAAAATATCCTCTCCCATGAGCATCTGGTGCGGGGCGATGCCGATAAAATCCTGGCAAAATCAGAATACGTGGTAAGCCGCCGTTACTCGCTTCCTTTTACCGAGCACGCCTTTATGGAACCTGAATGCGCAATCGCCACACCTGAAGACGAGGATGGAATGGCCCTCTATTCCGCCGGACAGAGCATTTTCGATGAGCAGCGGGAATGTTCCCGGATGCTGGGGATACCGCCTGAAAAGTTACACGTTATGGGTCAGCTTGTAGGCGGAGGATTCGGCGGGAAAGAAGACATGAGCGTTCAGCATCACGCCTGCCTTGCCGCGAGGATTCTCCAAAAACCGGTAAAAGTACTCCTCTCCCGGCAGGAAAGCATAAACCTCCACCCTAAACGGCACGCAATGGAATTGGAATTTACTACCGGCTGCGACAAGAACGGCAAACTTACCGCCATGAAGGCCACCCTGGTTTCTGATACCGGCGCTTACGCCAGTCTTGGCGGACCGGTTCTACAGCGGGCCTGCACCCACGCCGCCGGGCCTTACAATTACCAGGTGATCGACATTGACGGCAAGGCGGTGTATACCAACAACATTCCCGGCGGCGCTTTCCGGGGCTTCGGCGTGCCCCAGAGCAATTTTGCCACTGAGAGCAACCTTAATCTCTTAGCCGAAATGGCCGGCCTCAGTCCCTGGGAGATACGGTTCCGCAACGCCATACGGCCCGGCCAGGTACTGCCCAACGGTCAGATCGCCGGCGCCGACACGGAGCTTGAAGCCTGTCTCCTTACGGCAAAGGACATTTACGAAAAGGCCCGGGCCGGGGGCAGGTACGTCGGCATTGCCTGTGCCTTTAAGAATTCGGGCGTCGGCGTGGGCCTGCCCGATTTGGGCCGCTGTATTTTTTCGGTGGAGCCGGGGGGGAAAATCCACATCAGGACCAGCGCCGCCTGTATCGGTCAGGGGCTTGCCACAGTCCTTATCCATATCGCCTGTGAAACACTAGGCCTTCCGCCGGAGCGTTTTTTCGTTGAGCCGCCCGACACAAAACGTACTCCCAATTCGGGAACTACTACCGCGTCCAGACAGTCGCTGTTTACCGGTGAGGCCGCCCGACAGTCGGCGCTGAAACTGAAAGAGGCGCTGGATAAAGCCGGAGGCGATCTTTCCCGCCTTGAGGGAAGGGAATTCTACGGCGAATATTCAGGCGTTACCGATCCTATGGGCAGCGATAAACCTAATCCGGTAAGCCATATTGCCTACGGTTATGCTGTTACCATGGCGATTCTCAATGCCGACGGAAAGGTAGAGCGGCTCATTGCCGTTTATGATATCGGTTCGGTGGTGAATCCAAAATCCGCCGAGGGCCAGATCGAGGGCGGTCTTCTCATGGGTATGGGCTACGCCCTTACCGAAGACTTTCCCATGGAGGGAGGTTACCCCAAGGCGAAGTATGGAACCCTGGGGCTGATCCGGGCTACCGACGCGCCGCCAATGGAAATTATTTTTGTGAACCCCCAAAATCCGCTGCCTATAGCCTATGGCGTGAAGGGTGTGGGAGAGCTGGCCACCATTCCGGTGACCTCCGCCATTGCCGGCGCTTATTACGCGAAAGATAAAAAATTCCGCTCTCGGCTTCCGCTGGAAGATACGTTCTACAAAAAGGGATAAGAGTCAGGGCTTTATTGTGGCAAGGCGAAAAAATCAGGTGAAAAATAATCCTTCCGGAAAGCTTTCCCCGGCGGATCGGCGGATCATCGATTCTTACAAAACAACCATGGAAGGTCTCGCCTCCTACTATGGAGAAGCTTTTGAGTATGTGTTACACGATCTTATCGATCTCGATCATTCTATTATAAAGATCATTAATGGTTTTCATTCAGGCCGTAAAGAAGGAGCGCCTATCACGGATCTGGCCCTTTCCATGCTGGAACAGATCCGGAAAAATGACGCCTCCAGGCCGTTCGTCAGCTATACATCCAAAAACAAGTACGGGAAGCCGGTTCGTTCCACTACCATCGTGATATTCGGAGAAAAACAACAGGCCATCGGCATGCTCTGCATTAACCTCTATCTTGATAGCCCTATAAGTTCGTTCTTGCAGAATTTTTCCCTTGTCCTCCAATCGGATTTTGTCACCGAGAATTTCACCAGCGATTCCGACGAGCTTATCGCCCGTTCACTGGAGAAAGTTAAAAACGAGGTGCAAATGGACGACACGGTGCCCCAGTATCTGAAGAACAAGGAAATTGTAACCATCCTTTATCATCAGGGGATCTTCAAGCTGAAAAACGCGGTACAGCTTATTTCGGAAGATCTGAAAATTTCCAAAAATACGGTATATCTTCATATCCGCGGTTTAGGATAACAAAACTATGGCTTACCCGGTGATTTTTGCGGTATATGCGGCTGATCCGTAGCGCCGTTTCATTGTCGGCGATGGCTGGTCAAACGCCTGCCGCTGAGCGGCGGTAATAGACCGCCACGTGGTACTTTCTGCACCCTACGGGTGCGCCACGAAACTCCGCGCCGCTTCGATCACGTGCTGAATAGTCACGAAGGTGGTAACCGCGCCCACGCCTCCGGGTACCGGGGTAATCGCTTTGACGACAGGCTCCGCTTCGGCAAACTTTACGTCCCCGCAAAGGCCTCCGTCTTCCTTTACGTGGATGCCCACGTCGATCACCGTCTGGCCTTCCCGAAAGTATTCGCCGGTTAGGGTCTCCGCTTTTCCGGCGGCGACAATCACGATCTCTCCCTCCCGCACCACGGAGGGCAGGTCCTTTGTTTTGGTATGGCAGATGGTAACCGTGGCGTCTTTGTGCATCAGCATCATCGCCACGGGCCGCCCGATTACCATGCTACGGCCCACAACGGTAACCCGCTTACCCGCCGGGTCTATGCCGTAGTGGGCAAGGATCGACATGCAGGCTTCGGCGGTGCAGGGCGGGAAGCCCATACTGATATTGGCGAACACCCCGGCCAGCGACCCGCCGGTGATGCCGTCTATGTCTTTTTCAGGCAACAGCGCCGCGCGGACCGTGTTGTCGTCGATGTGTTTGGGCAGGGGCCGGAAGATCAGCGCCCCGTGAACGTTCCTGTCGGCGTTCACCTCGTGAATAACATCAAGAAGCTGCTCCCCGGCCGCATCCGCCTGAAGCACATAGTGTTTTACGGCAACGCCCACGGAAGCGCAACGCTTCACCGCGCCCCTTTCGTAGGAAATATCATCGTCCCTTTCGCCGAGCCGGATTATCCCCAGGGTAGGCGTAACGCCTTTAGCCTTGAGAGCCTCCACATCCTTCTTCATGGTTTCCACCAGCGCGTCAACCACTTCTTTTCCTTTTAGTACCTGTGCCATTACGGCCTCCTTTATCTGAGCCGCGCTTTTACCCCGGTGAAAACAGCGTCGGCCTTTGCCTCGTATTCGGCGAGCAGCCGGTCGGCGTCGGCGTTAAGTTTTTCCGCATAGGTGCGGTCCTTCATCGCTTTTGTATTGATAAAGACGTTGAGGCTTGCGCCGACAAGGGCCGCCTTGCAGAAGGCAGCGCCCACCCCGGCGTCGCTTACCGCCAGCTTCGAACCCTTTGCCGCAAAGCCCTCGATAACGTCGATGGCCTCGGCGCATCTTTTCATGATCTCGAAAGGCGGCGCCGCGGCGCCGCGCAGGGCCGCTTCCATGACGAGATCTTTCTCCGCCTGCTGTTCCGGCGTGTAAGCGGACAGGCTGTAAGCCCTTGCGAGGGGGGCAAAATCCTCGGCGTCCCTGTCGATAAGGCGGAGCAGCGCGTCTTGTAACTCGTCGGACTTTCTTTTCAGTTCGATAATTTCGGCCTCGACTTCGGCGTACTTTTTCTTGCCGACGGTAAGGCTCCCGACCATGTTTCCCAGCGCCGCGCCAATCGCACCTGTTAATGCGGAAGCGCCGCCGCCGCCCGGCACCGGCTCTTTGGAGGCAAGGACGCCGATAAAATCGGGAATTGTTTTAGTTGAAATGGACATTGCGTTTCCTTAAAAAATACGCCGGTTTATGTTCGGTCATATAAACATATAAACGCATAAACCTAAACGCGCAAACTGTTAAACGTATAAATCATAAACACATAAACCGGCGGCACGCCGTTTTAGAACAACCCGCTGATCTTTCCGGTATTGTCCACGTCGATCTTTTCGGCGGCGGGAACGGGCGGAAGCCCCGGCATGGTCATAATTTCGCCGGTAAGCGCCACGATAAAGCCCGCCCCGGCGGAAACCTTCACTTTGCGGACCGTAAGATGCCAGTCCTGCGGAGCGCCGAGTTTTACCGGATCGTCGGTAAAACTGTATTGTGTCTTTGCCATACAAACGGGAATGTTGCCGTAGCCGAGCTTTTCAAGCTGGGCAATTTCCTTCTGCGCGTCAGGGAGTATGTCTACGCCCTGTGCGTGGTAAACACGTTTCGCTATCGCCTCGATTTTATCTTTTATGCCGCCCGAAAGCTCATAGCTGAATTTAAAATTGGCTTTCTTTTCGCACAGTTCCACAACTTTCTGCGCCAGCGCCCTGCCGCCTTCACCGCCCTTTGCCCATACTTCCGAGAGTACCACATTGACACCCTTCCCATTGCAGAGTTTCTCTACAAGGTCAAGCTCCGCCTTTGTGTCGGTAGGGAAGGCGTTGACGGCTACCACCGCCGGAAGGCCGTAAACCTGGGTAATGTTCTCGATGTGCTGGAGCAGGTTCGGAAGCCCCGTTTCCAGGGCCTTCAGGTTTTCCTTGCCGAGTTCCGCCTTGGGAACACCGCCGTGACTCTTGAGCGCCCGCACGGTCGCCACAATTACCACTGCCGACGGGTTAAGCCCGGCAAGGCGGCATTTGATGTCCAGGAATTTTTCCGCACCCAGATCCGCGCCGAAACCGGCTTCGGTAACCACGTAGTCGCCAAGTTTGAGGGCAAGCCGGGTCGCCATAACCGAGTTACAACCGTGGGCGATGTTGGCGAAGGGGCCGCCGTGTACAAACGAGGGCGTGCCTTCGAGCGTCTGCACCAGATTCGGTTTCAGCGCGTCCTTGAGCAGGGCGGCCATAGCGCCCTGGGCGTTAAGCCGGCCCGCCGTAACGGGCGTCTCGCTGCCATCGCTCTGCTTGCCGTAAGTGTACCCCACAACGATCCTCGAAAGCCGCGCCTTAAGATCGTCGATGCCGGAAGCAAGGCATAGTATCGCCATTATTTCGCTGGCAACGGTAATATCGTAGCCGTCTTCTCTGGGCGCGCCGTTTGCCTTGCCGCCCAGGCCGTCCACCACAAAGCGGAGCTGCCGGTCGTTCATGTCGACGCAGCGGCGCCAGGTGATCTTCCTGGGATCGATGTTGAGTTTGTTCCCCTGGTAGATGTGGTTGTCGACCATAGCGGCGAGCAGATTGTTCGCCGCGCCGATAGCGTGGAAGTCACCGGTAAAGTGCAGGTTGATGTCCTCCATGGGGATAACCTGCGCCCAGCCGCCGCCCGCCGCGCCGCCCTTTACGCCGAATACCGGCCCAAGTGAAGGTTCGCGCAGGGTGACGATAACCTTCTTGCCCAGGAGTTTGAGTCCGTCCGCCAGACCAACGGTAGTCGTGGTTTTTCCTTCTCCCGCCGGAGTAGGAGTAATGGCGGTAACAAGAATGAGTTTTCCGTCTTTGCCGTCCTTGTGGTCGGTCAGATAATTGTAATCGACTTTGGCCTTGTAATTACCGTACTGTTCAAGATACTGTTCGGGAATATTGGCCCGTTTCGCCACTTCCGCAATTTTATCCGAATGTTCCGGATAAACCGACTGGGCGATTTCAATGTCCGAGACAATATCGCCGTTTTCTTTTTTTATGATTTTTCTTACGCCATCACCTGTCATCATTCTCTCCTTGATGAGTTCATTAAAACAATCCTGATTTATATAATGATATAAACCAGCGCTTTCCTTAGCGTAAAGCCGTAACACGGGCTCAAACAAACAGTTAAATCTAAGGAAGCTGTTCCAAAAGCTGAATTTTTGGAACAGCCTCAATTATGAGAATCCCTGTAGATTCGTGCCGCGGCTTTTAGGCTTTTTGCATACGAATCCCCGAATCAAGCACGATCTTTGCGACATCGGCACTTTTGTTCAGGGCGTAGATGTGGATGCCGTCAACCCCGGCGGCCATGTAATCCCACAGGGATTTTACCGTATACTCCATGCCCGCCTTCTTAAAGTCGGCGGCTGCCTCCCTGACAACGGCCTCGCTCGCGCCGCGTACCGGCGTGTACTTCCCGATGATCGCCGCAAGTTCCGGCGGAATGGAGCAACCGTTGGAGACCGTCATGTTAATGATGGGATCACGTGCGAGAACCGGCATAAGGCCCATCACCATTGGAAGGCGGACGCCGGCCTTCCGGCACTTCTCCCGAAAGCGGGAAAACGCGCCGACATCGTGGCAGAGCTGGAACATGATAAATTCCGCACCGGCATCTTGTTTCGCCTTGAGGAAAGCAATATCCGATTCAAGGGAGGGGGCCAGGAGGTGTTTTTCCGCATACCCCGCGCAGCCCATGGAAATTGCCGGAAAATTTTCTTTCAGAAAGGCGATAAGAAAATTGGCGTGTTCAAAATCGCCGCCGGTAGTTGTTTGTAATTTACCCGTTTCCGGATCCTTGGGAAAGTCTCCCCGCATAGGAAGAAAATTCTCTATTCCAAGGCCGGTATAGCTTCGGATAATCTCCAGAATCTCCTGTTTCTTGTTCCCGATGCAGGTAAAATGGGTCATGCAGGCAACCTTGTTGTCGAGGATGAACTTGCATATCTCCTTGCTCTTGCCGACATTGGTACCCCCGGCCCCATAGGTACAGCTGATAAAATCCGGGCTGAAACGAAACAGCCCTTTTAATTCCGTTTGCAGTTTGGGAACCCCGTCATCTTCTTTTGGCGGAAAGACCTCAAATGAAAAGGTCATCCGCTTTTTAATCATTTCGCCGATTCTCAAATTGAACCTCCTCAACAATTATGTTTTCGTATAACGTTCCGGCTGCTTACGAGCCGCCGTAAGTCGGCGAAGCATAAACAGGCCTGTTATATGCCGTACCGCCGTACACCATATTTTTTATACATCTTTTTAAATATCAATTTACGTGTTTTTACATTTTAACCATGATCATCCAACTAACGCCGAATTTATCCACCAAAGAACCAAAAAATTCACTCCAAAATGTTTTTTGGAGTTCCATTGTAACTGTACCACCTTCTTTGAGTTTGTCAAATGTGGATTTGACGATATCAGCATTGTCCAGCTCTATTGAAATAGACATTCCGTTGCCAAAGGTTGTCGGCATATTTGGCGTTACATCCGCAAGAAAGACGGTATAATCATTGCGATTTGTAAGACAGGCGTGCATTACAAAATTTTCTGTTCCTGGCGGTAGCGTGTAACCTTCGGCTGGCGGCGCATCACTATACCTCATTATCTTGGCTTTAACCCCGAACGCTTTCTCGTAAAACTCAATTGCTTCTGTGCAGTTCCCATTGAAATTCAAATACGGTGTAATTTTCATTTTTACCCTCCCAAAAATTTTATCCTCATTTTTTTAAGTGAATTTTTTATATTGTATCCTGTCTTACTATTTCTTTCAAGCCATCCAGTAAATTTTTAAAAACTTTAGGTGGTATGGCATAGAATGTTTCGGCTGTTTACGATGTTTTGGCGGCCCGGATAAGGGCTTTGCGCAGCATCGTGCCGAAGGCACGCGACCAGGGGAGACAAAATGTGGCGGAGGTTTTGCGTGGGAATGAACGAAGCGATTGACCTAGCCGAATGGAACCCCGAGCCGACGTAAGGTGGCGAAACGTAAACAGGCCTGTTATACGAAGCGCCCCCGTCCCGCCATTATTATTTTTTTGTAACTATTCAGCCGTTTTTTCTATAGCAAGTGTTATTGTTATGTAATATCACTGCTGTCCGGTTTAAATGAGGGAAAAACAAAATAGCTTGTATTTCGATCTTTTAAATGGTATAAAGAAATTGACGTAACTTCATATACCAGAAGGAAATACAAGCTATGACCAAGTATACCACAGTATTAGCCGGTTTGTTAAGACACCTGAGCAGATCCGATTTTGAAAAGGCCGTAAAGAACCATCAGGCGGACAAGGGAGTGAGAACCCTTTCAACCGTTGATTTTTTCAAGCAGCTGGTTTACGG
>JAISEB010000025.1 GCA_031264395.1 Treponema sp.
TCAGGCCTGATGATTTCTTGACTGAAAATAAAGGACAAGTCGCCGGACTTGGCGGCGGTAATCTAAAGAAAATTCTTAAAGAACATGGTATTATTCAAATTCTTGCAGCCGAAGGCGGACGCACCAGCCGGGGCAATATGGGCTTGATGATGAAATATATAGAGTTCTTGAATAACTGGAACAAGACCGAAATCATAGATTTTAAGGTTGTTGAAACATTTTGGGCAGAGCAGGTTCAGGAATACTTTAGAAATCAGCCTTTTACTTTTAACGCCGATCCTTCGCAGACAATCGCCGCAAGCCTTAACGAATTATTTGAACAGGCTCGGAAACGGCAAAAGCAAAACCCCGGAACGCAGTATTTGGGGACGATGTTACAGCATCTTGTCGCCGCAAAATTATCTATCATTTTACCTCCAAACAAATTTGCAATTCACGGCGCTTCGGTTGCCGATTCACCCACCGAGAGAAGCGGTGATTTTGTCATCAATAATACCATCATTCACTGCACAACCGCCCCCGGCGACCTGCTTATTCGAAAATGTAAAGCAAACATCAAGGGAGGTTATTTGCCAGTTATTATAACGATTTTCGACCGTGTTAAAAACGTCAGCGATTTAGCGGTTGACGCTGAAATTTCCGGCAGGGTTGAAGTATGGGATATTCAGCAGTTTTTATCGACAAACATTAACGAACATGGCCTTTTTGATGAACAGCAACGGACGATAAAACTTGCGGACATCATCAAAAAGTACAATCAAATCATTGATGAGAAAGAAACAGATCCAAGTCTTAAAATTGAGTTTGAAACAAAATAATCATGCCGGATCAGTTTGACCAACAAAAACGCAGTGAAATTATGGCAAAAGTCCACAGCACCGACACAACGCCGGAAATTCGTGTCCGTACTGTATTGGAAGAAATGGGTTATACTTTTTTCTTGGAAAATAACGATCTTCCCGGCAAACCGGATATGATTTTACCGGATTATGATACTGTAGTATTTGTTCATGGGTGTTTTTGGCATGGTTGTCCGGTGTGCAGACACGCAAAAATCAGACCGAAAGAAAACGCTGAATACTGGAATAAAAAATTAGACAGGACAATAGAACGGGATAAGGAAAACAAAATAAGATTGGAACAATTAGGATATAAAGTATTGATTATATGGGAATGTGAAACAAAAAAGAAAAAGATTGATATATTAAAAGAAAAAATATTTGAATTCTTAAAATGAGCCTTAAAACGCTCTCGCTGTCCTTAGCGGGAGCGTAATTGTAAATGGGGCAAGAAACTTTGATTTTGCTGTTATAAAATGTTTCTTTTTTGGTATTATTGATAATTCAATTATTGAGATAAAAATTCAAAATCATGATAAAATATATTTGAGAAGATGTAATAACATAATAAATATATAAAACAAACGGCACATAAGGACTGTTTACGCTTCGCCGCCAGCAGGCGGCTCGGGCTACGGCTGGAACGTTAGAGACAGGGTTCACCCTCCTCCGGTTTTACGGGGCGCGCCCCCATCGTCCTGCCGACGCAAGGTATTCTACGGCTCTAAGCCCGTCCATGGCGCCCGAAAGGGGCTTCCGCGCGGGATCCCGTACACAGGCCGCGGCGTCCCTTATCATGTTGGCAAAATAACCTGTCTTTCCGGCAAAGCCGTCTTCCGTTTTTTTAAGGGAACGGAACTGTTCGGCGTAGGGGCTTGGCCCGGATTCCCATAATTCAAAAATACCGTTTCCTATGCGAAGGCGTCCCCGTTCAAGGGAAAAAGTCATTTCAAAGGCCAAGTGATCCCGCTCCGCGCCAAGCTCCATGACAAAGGGAACGGGCCGCTGTCTTTCCCCCGGCGTCACAGGCGCGCCTTCCCGGACAAGAACACCCAAAAGCCAGGCGGAGCCCCGCGCGGCCGAAAGGGGAGCGCCCCAGGTTTTCCGGTGTTTAAGCGTCATTCCGGACAGGTACATGGCGGCGTCGGCAAGATGGGTCCCGTCGTGCCAGAGCACGTCAAGAAGCCGCCGCGTTCCCATGTAAAGGCGGGCGCTTACGCCCAGAAGCAGCCCGAAACGCCCCCCGTCAATGAGCCGCTTCGCCTTCTTGTAGTCAAGAGCGTAACGCCGTTCATGGTTAACGATGATTACGGGGCCGCCTTTCTTTTCCAGCGCGGCAATGCGCCGCGCGGCGCGGAGGCTGCCGGCAAGGGGCTTCTCGCAGATCACCAGGGGCACGCGGTACGCGGCGGCCAGGGCGCAGTACCGTTCGTGGCTGTCGGGATGGGTGGCGACAACAAGGACATCGGGGGCGTGGGCTTTAAGCATCTCTTCGGCGCCGGCATATACGGGAAGGGGGCCTTTCTTCCCCCATCTTTCCGAAAAAAGCCGCCGCCGTTCCCCGTCCGTATCCGCGCCGGCCGCAAGGATAAACTCCCCGTCGGCGCAGATCGCCCCGGCGTGCGTACAGGGCTTTTCCCGCAGGGCGTCGTCTTCAAGAAGGCCCGCGATGCGGCCAAGCCCCACAATCGCGGCTTTGATCTTATCCGTTTTGGTCCTGCCCCGCGCCGCCGCGCAATGATCGATTTTCTCTGTCGTATTGATCTTTTCTGTCGTATCGATCTTCTCTGTCGTATCGATCTTTTTTGTCGTGCCGTGAATTAAGGAGCGAATACATCACCGGCGTCACAAGAAGGCTCATGAAAAAACTGATGGAAAGGCCGCCCACAAACGTCTTTCCTATCGGCTGTATGGTATCCGCGCCCGCGCCGGGGAAGAACGCGATGGGAAGCATGCCGAGTATGGTGGTAAGGCCCGTCATCATGATGGGCCTAAGGCGGTTGCGGCCCGCCTCAATGCACGCCTCGCGGACCTTCATGCCGCGCGCACGGAGGGTGTTGGTATAATCCACAAGGACAATGCCGTTGTTCACCACCACTCCCACAAGCGCGATAACGCCGACCGCCGAAAACACCGACATGGCCTCGCCGCCTATTTTGTAGATCCAGATAACGCCTATAAAAAGAAGCGGTATCGAAAAGAAAATGATAAGGGGATCAACCAGCGATTCAAACTGGCTTGCCATAAGGGCGAATACCATAAAAACGGCCACGGCAATAACGAAAATAAAACGGCGGTTATAGGAAGTCACTTCGGCGGCTTCGCCAAGATAACGCACCGTTACGCCTTCCGGGAGGATCACGTTGGCCCCTATCGTTTCCTCCACCCGCCTCTGCATGTCCGTAACGGCGATTCCCCTGGGAAGATCCCCCGTTACCCTGACAACACGCTCGCGGTTTTCATGGCGTATCGAAGAGGGGGAACGGTTCTCTATAATGCGGGCGACGTTCGAAAGCGAGACGCGTTCCCCGCCGCGGCTTAACACAAAGACCGCGTCAAGGCTGGAAAGCCCGCGCCTGTCTTCGTCGCGGAGCATCACGTCAAGGTCTATGAGCCTGTCGCCGCGGGAAACAACGGCGGCGGTGGCGCCTTCCATGGCGGTTCTTATTTCCGAGGCAACGGCGGGAAGGGAAATCCCCAGCGCGGCGGCCCTGGCCCGGTCAACTTCCACCTGCAGCTGGGGAGCGCCCTCCGTCAGGTTGATTTCGGGATTTTCCACTTCGGGCAGGTAACGGACAATCACATTCCGTATTTCCCCGGCGGTTTCCATGACGGCGCCGGCGTCGCGGGAAGTTACCGCGATCTCTATGGCCTGGGTATTCCCCATGCTCCGGCCGGCCCGGAAGGTAATGTTGATCCCCGGCATGAACCTCGTAAAGGGGGTGAGCTTTTCGATGACGGTGTCAGGCGTATCTATCTGCCGCGCCGGTTCGGGCAGCACGATCTGAAGGGTCCCCTGGTTGTTTCCGGACCGCCGTGCCGTCAGTATAATGTGCAGATAGCCTTCGATGTTTTCCTTTACAAGTTTTTCCAGATCCAGAAGCACGGCCTCCGTCGCCTCAATGGTTGAACCCTGCGGCATGGCGACGTTGAGGTTGACAAAATCATCGGTCCGCGTGCGTATAAAGAGGTTCATCCCGATGCCGCTGAACTGCGTAAGGGAAAAAACAAGTATCGCCAGCGTCAGAACAAGCACAAGCGCGCGGCGATCAAGGCAGTAATCAATGGCGACGGTGTACGCCCTGTCCATTGCCCCAAAAAACGTATCCATGGCCTGGTCGGCGGATCTAAGCAGACGGTTTTTCAGGGGCTTCTGTTTCCTCGTGTCGAGCCTGAAAACGGAACCCGCCAGGGCCGGCACCAGCGTTACCGCCACGGCAAGGGAACAGCTCAGGGAAATTACCACGGTAAAAATCAGATCGCTGAAAAGCTGTCCCATCATTTCAAGATCGTTCCGGTAGATGATAAGGGGAATGAACACGCACAAGGTAGTAGTAGTGCTTGTAACAATGGCCCGCATCATCTCCTGGCTGCCGAGTATCGCGGCGATTCCGCTCTTGGCCCCCCGCGCGCGGTAATTGTGGATGTTGTCAAGAATGACGATGGAAGCGTCCACGGTCATCCCCAGGCCAAGGATGAGGCCCGTCATGGTAAGGAGGTTCAGCGTAAAGCCGAAGACGGACATGAACATAAGGGTAAGGAGTATTGAAATGGGGATGGAAAGCCCGATGATAAGGGTTCCCTTGATGTTTCTAAGGAAAATAAAAAGGATTAACATCGCGAGGACCGCGCCCTGCAGCGCGTTCGAATACACCTGGGAAAGCGTCGCGTTGATAAGGCTCGTGTTGTCGGAAAGCACGTCGACCGTAATGCCTCTGGGCAGATCCGTGTTGATCTCCTCAAGGGCCTCGCGCACCCGTCTTGCCACCAGCACCTGATTGCTGTCGCTTTCGCTTGTCACCTGTATGTACACACCGCTCTGGCCGTCCACATACACGCGCGTAGCGTTGTCGTCATAGGCAAGGCTTACCGCGGCAATATCCTCAAGCCGCACTATCTGGGAACGGTCCGCCCCCGCGCTGTTTTCGCCGGGGGGCATACTGATGTTCTTTACCACAAGCCGCCTTATCTGTTCGACTTCGGTAAGCTCCTGGCTTGTCATGATTTGATATTCCCGCTCGCCCCTTATGATGCTTCCCCCGGAGGCAAGAACGCTCTGCCCGCGCAGGGCGGAAGTAACGTCATTCAGGGTAAGGTTGAAGGCGGCAAGCCGGTTAAGCGAAACGGCCGCCTTGATGATCTGGGTAGTTCCCCCGGTTACCTGCGCCGAGGCGACGCCCATGACGCGCTCAACGCTTGGCTGTATTTCGTCTTCCGCAAAAAGCCGGAGCTGATCGGGCGGATAGTTGCCCCTTACCACAAGCCGCATTATGGGCATCGCGGACATGTCATAGCGCCTTACCGTGGGGCTTTCCGTCCCGTCGGGAAGCGAATTGGCAAGGCGGTTCACCAGTGTCTGCGCGTCGGTCAGCGCCTCGTCCATGTCGGTGCCATAGGCAAAATTCAAATTGATGTAGCTCTGCTCGAAACTGGAATTGCTGGTCATTTCACGGAGGCCGCGCGAGGACGAAAGCGCCCGTTCAAGGGGATCGGTAACGTTCCGCTCCACATCGGCCGGGCCCGCGCCGGGGAAGCGGGTATACACCGAAAGGACGGGCCTGTCGGTCGAGGGGTACAGATCCACCGCTATGTTGGGAACAAGCGTCGCCGCCACGCCCATGGCAAGGGCGTACAGCATGATGATGGTCACCGGCCGTTTGACCGAATATTCCGCTATGGTCATTCAAGTACCCTTACCGGGTCCCCGTCGCTCAGGAAATTCTGTCCCGCCGTCACCACAAGCTCCCCTTCTTCAAGGCCCTCAAGAATTTCGACGTATTCCTCGTTTTCGATTCCCGGCGTCACGGCCCGCCTTGAAGCCGCGCCGTCGTTTACGACAAACACAACCCATGAACCGTAAGTATTGATAACGGCGAAACGGGGAATGACAGGCACGTTCACCCTTGTTTCGGTAACAAGGCTCACCGTGGCGAACATTCCCGCCCGGACGCGGCTGTCCCGCCTGCCTGAAAAACGCAGCCTGATCCTGAGGGTGCGGCTTGCCGGATCAAGAACGGGATTTATCTCCTCCACCACGGCGGAAAAGCGTTCGCCGGGAAGGGCCTCAAGGCTTACCTCCGCGGCAAGCCCCGGATGCGCCGCAGTGGAAAAGCGTTCGGGAACAAAGGTTTCAACAAGAAGTTCGGAAAGATCCCCCACCACATACACTACCGAGGAAGTGGCGACGGTATCCCCCGGACTGTACGGGGCGCCCAGAACGGTGCCCGAAACGGTGGACACCACGGGACTCAGCGAATACACCTCGCCGGGACGGGACGGGTCTACCATGGCCATCACATCCCCGCGGGTCACGTAATCGCCTACGCTGAAACGCGCCTCGGTAAGTTTGCCCGGCATGGCGGGGTATATGGATACCTGGTTCCGGGCGATCACGTCCCCGTTTATTACCACGCTGGTTTCCACGGTTTCCGGCCTTACCGGGGTAACCCGTACCGCGGTAAGGCTCCGGGGCCCGCCCCCCTGCCGCTCCCCGTCCGCGGCCCGGCCCGCCTGGGCCCGGCTGCGGCTGAAAAGGGTCCACCCCGAAAGCAGGAGAAAACCCGCGGCAAGGACGATCAGCACAGGCGTAAGCAGTTTCATTTTCTTTCGGGTACCCACCGTTCATCCTCCTTCCGGGACGAAATCCACGCCGCGGCCGTCTCCGCCCCCGGCGGCCGCCGCCAGATCCCCGCGGGCTATGTCAAGCGCCGCGGCAAGATCGAGCGTCATGATCTTGTAGGAAAGCTCGCTTTCAAGAAGCTGCTGCTGCCTGAGCGCAAGGCTGTTTCTGGATTCCTCCAGCGCCAGCGACGCCACGGTTCCCCCCCGGAACCCCTGCTCGTTAAGCTCATAGGTGCGCCGGGCCATGTCCACGCTGAGGCGGGCTATCTCCACGCTGGTCCACGAATTGACAAGGGCCGACGCAAGGGATCTGATCCGCGCCGCGGCCGCCTGTTCGGTGTTTTTAAGATCGATGCGGGCCTTTTCAAGTTCCGCCCCGGCCGACCGTATCTGCTGAAAAGCGGCGGAACCGGGTATCCAGGAATCTACGGGAATGCTGACGGAAACGCTTCCGGAAAGCCTGTCGGCGGCAGGATCAATATGGGAAAGGTTCCACCGGCCCTGAAGGCTTACCGACGGCGCGCGCCTTTCAAGGGCGATCCGTTTTTCCGCGTGCTCAAGACTTTCAATATGTTTCCGCTGCTGAACAATATCGGGCCTGCCGGAAAGGTATTGCCGTATCAGCGCGTCGCCGTCGGCATTCACCGGGCGGATGTCCATCTCCCCGGCAAATTCGACGCCTGTATCCTGAGGCAGTCCCAAAAGTACCAGAAATTCGCCGAGCCTGTCCGTATAGGAAGTCCGGGCGGTGCTGAGGTTATAGCGCGCCGTTTCGGCGCCGAGCCTGCTCTGGAGAAAGGCAAGCTCCCCCTTGGCGCCGTTCCTGAAGGCCACGCTGTCCTGTTCAAGCTGCTTTTCCGCAAGCTCCAGATGATTTTGAAGGTTGGAAAGATTCGCCTGTTCGGCGATGAGGGTGTAAAAACTTTTGGCGATTTCTATATCAAGCAGACGCCTGGCGTCTTCATATTCAAGCATCCTCAGTTCATAGGCAAGAACGGTCATCTTCATGGCCCGGGAAATACCGGCGTTAAGGGCCAAACTCACCCCCGCCGACAACTCATAACTGTGCTTTCCTGAATCGGATGAAAGAAGCCCCCTGTCATACGACGCGCCGCCCCCCGCGCTGATCCCCGGAAAAATAAAGGACCACAGCCGCCCGGCGGAATACTCCGCCGTTGAAAGATCGATGAGCCTCTTCTTCAGATCAAGGCTCTGATCCAGCGCGCGCTCGACGGCGTCTTCCAGCGTAAGCACAAGCGGGCCTTGACCGGCGGCCCCTTCCCCGGATAAAACCGCCTCCGAAAAAGGCGCGGCGGACAGAACCGGGACCGGAAGCCTTAAAAACAAAAAAAAGACGGGCAGCAGCGCGGCCGGTTTTATACCCACGTCTCCTCCGGTTTTTATACTGAAATTACGCGGCAGCTTCACTTATTGAACAATTCCGCCGTTCAACAAGTTTCATATTATATAAGAAAATAAAAAAAGCCTCCACAGTCCTACAGATCCAGCATTCCCTGTGCCGCGTCTTTTTCCGGCTCCCCGCCTTCGGAAGCGTCAAATTCGGTAAGGTATTTCCGGTAACGGACAGGCAGGAACCGTTTCTGAAGGTCCGCGTTGTTCCAGCTCTCATTATTGATCGAACGGTGGTAAAGCCGCCAGAGATCGGCGCAGGGATCGGGGAAAAGTCTTCCCGTCCATTCGCCGGCGGCGGCGCAACGCGGCCGGCCGTCTTCACATACAAGAACGACGCCGCGCCTTTCGTCAATAACGGCCCAGCTTTCCCCGCCGAAACGGAGAGCGAAGTGTCCGGCAAGCCCGGGAAGCACATAATGATCCGGCGCGCATCGGGCCGCGTACACCGCGCCCCCGCAAAGGGCGCCGTTTTCCCGGCCGGGTGAAACAGGGGCAAAGCGGAGAAGCCCCATGAGGCGGTCCGTTTCGCGCGCGGTTTTCAGGGAGACTTCAAGAACGGCCCGCACGCCGGGATCGCCCCAGTCACGGGAAGCATGTCCGGGCACAAGGGCCTTTACGCCGAAGCGTATCATGCCGGCCTCGACAGGCCGTTCGCTCATCCAGGCGGATACAAAATCACCATAGGCTTCGGGCGACGCGCCGTACAGATCCCGCGCCGCGCCCGCAAGTGCAAGGGGGTCCGGCAAAAGGCCGTATTCAAACGCCCCTTTCAGGCGGAGACGCCGGAATTCCCGGACGCTGTTTTCCGTTTCCGTTTCGGAAGCCCCCCGCAAAGCGCCGTCCAGAATGTCGAAAAGAGCCGCAAGGGAGCGGTCAAAGGGGGGCTTTTTCATGGTTAAAACTCAAAAAGCGGCAGCTGTAAACCGTCTTCATCATCGGAAAGCACACGGCGGAGCCGCCTGGGATCTTCCGGCCTGTCGATGAAGGTTCCCCCGCAGGTAATAAAATAACGGGCCCTTTTAAGAACGGCGCCCATGCGCCTGAGACTGTCAAAGGTAAG
>JAISEB010000030.1 GCA_031264395.1 Treponema sp.
ACCGGCTTGTGTCCTGGGGCATTGAAACCGTAGAAACCGAAGGCGAAGCGGTAGCCGTTGCCGCGGGGCAGAAGAAGGAAGCGGCCGGCAGCGCGGAGAATACGGCCGGCGCGCCGTCACCAGGGGCGGCGGCCAGCAAGCCCGGCGGGGCCGAACCGGAAAGCCCCGGACAAAAGGGAAGTCCCGCGCCAAAGGAGCCCGCGAAAAAAAACGCGTCCAACGCGCTTTCTCTTGCCGAAGTTCAGGAGAACAAGGGCGCTTACAAGATCTATCTGGAGCTTATTGAACGGCTCGACGCGGTGTTCAGCAATATCGCCGGGGGCGTTTCCGTAGAGGTACGGTCCATAGACAACATTACGGCCCGGCTTCTGCAGGCGGTGCGCGACGAGAGGGACAGTTTCATAGGGTATATTCTGGGCGGGGAGGTAACGGGCCGTGAAATGGCGAAAAGCTCGGTCAACGCGGCCATACTTTCGGCGCTTATTGCCATAGAACTCAAGATCCCCAACCACAAGATCGCGCAGATCATCACGGGCGCGCTGCTCCACGATGTCGGGATGTTCAGGCTTCCCAAGGAAATTATCGACAAGCGGGGCGGCCTTTCCGGCGCGGAAGTACAGCGCATGCAGGCCCATCCCCTTTACGCATACAAGATCGTCTCCAAGACCCTGTTGTATCCCGACGAAGTAGGCATGGTGGCCCTTCAGCATCATGAACGGTGGGACGGCGAAGGCTATCCCCGCAGGCTTTCGGGCGAAGCCATCGATCTGGGGGCCAGGATAGTCTCCGTGTCGGACGCCTTTGAGGCCATGGTCAGCCAGAAACCCTACCGTAATTCCATGGTGGGCTATCAGGCCATGAAAAACCTTCTTTCGGACAATTCCCGCCGTTTTGATCCCGACGTCCTTAAGGCCTTTATTCAGACTATGGGAATATACCCCATAGGTTCCATCATACTCCTCAACAACGGCGCGCTGGCGCGTGTCATCGAAGTTCAGGGAGACGCCCCCCTCAGGCCGAAGATCCGCATTCTCGCGGATGAATTCGGCAAGGTTTACAAGCAGGACGAGGGGGATACTATCGATCTTTTGACGGAGAAGAGCCTCTTTATCGCCAAAGCGCTGGACCCCAGGGAACTTGCCAAAAAGAATGCCAAATAATTCCGGCAAAGGAAGGGACGGGGAGGAAAGAGCGGCGGTTTTTCTGGAGGGAAAGGGCATGAAAATACTTGCCCGCAACCTCCGTTCCGGCCGGGGGGAGGCCGATATTGTCGCCCTGGACGGCGGCACGGTGGTGTTTGCCGAGGTAAAAACATGGTCCGCCTACGGCATCGAAGAACTCCGTTACGGGATAAACCGGGAAAAACAGCGGCGCATCATAGAAACAGCTAAGTATTTTCTTTTATCCCATCGAGAATATAAATGTATGGCCGTTCGTTTTGATGTAGTTTTTATAGGCCCGCAGGGCATTACCCATCTTGTATCAGCCTTCACGGAGCGTGTATGATAAGGGTTCAGACGGAAGACCGGCCGGATGCGGCGGCGGGTTTTGTCCCGGCGGAATCCGCTCTGGCTGTTCCCGCCCCGGATACAGGCTCCTTCGATTTGCAGCGTCTGAGGAACAAGATACACGATAACGATTATTTGTCCGAAGCGATACAGCGTATTGCCCTTGTTTTAAGCAACGAGCTTCTGGATATTTCCCAGGGAGGGGTTTTTCATGAACGGCAGCGAAAGAGGCGGTAACCGCCGGTCTTCCCGGCGCAGGCGGCGGGACGGCGAAAGCTGGCAGGGCCGCAGGGAACGGAAGGACGATCTTCATCAAGGACAGCTCGAAAAAAAACGCGGCGGCTTTTTCGAAAGACCCCGGTGGACGGCCCCTGAAATTTCACAGGAGCCCATTCCGGTTCCCGATTGTCCCTGGTGCGGAAAGCCCATCAGGGATCTTGCCGCCGCCCTGAAGGACAGGGAGTCGGGCCTGGCCGTGCATTTTGACTGCGCCATTGAACGCGCGGCGGAGGGGGAATCGCTGGAGCCGGGGGATACGGTGGCCTACATCGGAGGAGGACGGTTTGGGGTGGTTCACTTTGACAGTTCTTCCGGCGCAAGGGGTTTTAAAATAAGGAAGATCATGGAATGGGAGGACAAGGAAAACCGCGCTGAATGGCGAAAGACAATCAGCGACCATTTTTCGACGACCTGATGAAAGAAGAGAAAAATATAAAAGAAACCGAAAAAGATTTTCTGGAAAATCCCAAGGTAATAGAAAATTATTCCTTTCTTCAGGAGCTGGGCGTATTTAAATTTATTGACGAACTCAACCGGGAAATACAAAACTACGGGAGCCTTCTGCAGGGCGGGCTGGATGTTTTTAACCGTACCAGCATAGACGACATCATGGACGCGACGGTTTTTCAAATATCGGATCATTTTCTTCCGTCTTTTATATCCTTTCTATGGAAACCCATACAGAACAGGGACGACATTGTCATCCGCAGCTACAGGAATTACAAGAAGATCGATCTTCATCTTAAAGTGGACAGCATTGCCCCCTTTGAATCGTTTTTTCAGAAGTACCCCAAACCCATCAATTTTGAGCTTCTTTCCTATGAGATGAAGAACGAGAAAGCTACAAAGTCTTTCGGCGAAATAGAGCCTGAATTGATGATTCCCATTCTGGGGCCCTTTGGCCTTTACGGCATTATTGTTGTGGGAAAGAAGATTCTGGAGGATGAATACGCCCCAAGGGAACTGGTTTTTCTGCAGCAGCTCATGTCCTTTGTGTCACAGGCGATTAAAAACCACCTTCACTATGAACATTCCCTAAGGGATGTCAAGACGGGCCTTTTTAACCACGGTTTCTTCATGACCCGGCTTAACGAGGAACTGGTGCGTTCCCGGCGGTCAGGATGCGCGTCCTCCATCATCGTTATGGATGTGGATAAATTCAAGCTGTTCAACGATGCCTACGGCCATCTTGCCGGCGACAAGGTTCTGGAGTCGCTTGCCTTTACGATCAAACAGGGGGTCAGGGAAGACGATGTCCCCTCCCGTTTCGGCGGCGAGGAATTCACGGTCCTGCTTCCCAATACGGACCGGGACACCGCCTGGATGGTGTGCGAACGCCTGCGGAGCTCCGTAGCGGCGATGAAGGTCCCCTGGAACCCGCCCCTGCCGCAGGTTACCATCAGCATAGGGCTCTACACCTTTGACGAGCAGAGCGGGATAGACGCCGAAGAAGTCATACACCGCGCCGACGAGGCCCTGTACCTTTCCAAGGAACGGGGCAGAAACCGCTCCACCGTGTGGGGTTCGGGCCTTCTTTTCAAAATACAGCACGGCATGAAAGAAGCGGTAAAAAACTAGAATTGTTCAATTACTGAAGTTATTAAACAAGGTCCGCTTAAAAACGCGCGCGGATTGCCACGCGGCCTCTCATTCCCGGCTTCCGATTTCGAGGATCAGTTCCACTTCGCTTCGTGAAATTTTAAGCGCGCTGGCAATTTCGTCCACCTTCCATCCCTGACGGGCAAGAGTAATGGCGTCTTCCCGTATGGCCGGGGACGGAGCATCCTTGCCCCGGGGCTGGGGGCCATCTTCCTCGAGTAGTTTCTTGATAAGCCTGAGCTTGTCCTGGGCCTGTTTGTTAAGATCTTCCATGCGGGTTTCAAGCCCGGCAAGCCATTCGCGGGCTTTCTGCATATCCCTGATCCGCTTTTCTATCGAAGCAAGGGATTCGTCAAGGAAAACGAGCTTGTCGGCGGTTTCCTTTGCCTTTTCGTTTTCCGAGGAAAGCACTTCGATGGCGCCGCGAAGCTGCGCCGTTTCCGTTTCCAGCGCCGAAAGGCCGCCGTCCAGGCGTCCCAGCGCGGCTTCCGATTCCTGCAGCGCCTTGAAATTCCTGTCTATGCCGCCGCTGGTTTCTTCCAGCATCTGGTTTTTCCGTTCAAGGCGCTGGTACTTTTCCTCGGTTTCCTTTATGGCGTCGTCGATGCGGCGGAGCTGTATCTGCATGTTCGAAAGGGTGTCGTCGGCGGAATACACCTGGGAAAGCTTTTCTTCCACCGCCTGGGAGGTCTGCAAAAGGCGGTTGAAGTCCGTTTCCATAATGTCGATACGGTGCTTTTCCGAAAGGATGCGGTTCATCTTTGCGTTGATGTCTTCTTCAAGCCGCTTTATCCTGATAAATTCGTTTTCAAGCTGAACCGCCTCGTTCCGGCGTTGATCCAGCCGGTCAAGATCGCCGTTAAGATCTTCGATGCGGCGCTCCAGCTCCCGTTTGAGTTCTTCGGATTTGTCGAAAAGCCGGGTTTGATCGGCAAGATCCTTTTTAAGATCGTCAAGGCCCGCCCTGATGCGGGCGGTTTTTTCGTCGGATTCGGCGGACAGATCCCTCATTCTGCGGCGGGCGTCGTCCATAGAGGCGTCAAGATCCCGGAGCTGGACGGCGGAAGCGGCCTGCCAGTCGTCGATGCTGCGCCGGGAAGCGCCGGCCAGGGCCGTAAGTTCCGCCCCCGTGGCTTCCGCCGCGCCGGAGATTTCCCTGAGCCGCTCTTCGGTTTCCCGCTGGTTCTGTTTAAGGGTATCGGCCACCGAAAGGGCGTACCGGCCTATTTCCGCCCTGGCGGAATCTTCGGCGGTCCGGCGGGCTTCGGCAAGATCCTGCCGGAGCTGCTCCAGGAAGGAGCGCCGGGTTTCATCGGCGGCTTTCATTTCTTCCCGTATGCCTTCTTCAAAGGCGCCCGTTTCCGCCTTGAGGCGTTCCAGTTCGGACACGAGCCTTTCGCCCTGCTCCGCCAGATTTTTGCGGAGCTCCTCATTAATGGAAAGTTCCATGCTGCGGCGTTCGGCCTCGGCCGAGCCCGCCAGTTCGTCAAGCCGGGTCCGCAATGTTTCCTGCCATTCGTCAAGTTTCTTTTCGATCTCGCCGCTTCGTTTTGCGAGATCGGCGAAGAAGTCGTCTTCGAATATCTTGAGCTTTTCCGAAACGTTTTCGTAGGCCTTGTTTTTAAGGGCGTTAAGTTCCTGTTCAACCCTGTCCATGCCGGCCTTGAGTTCCCGTTCGCGTTCGCTGAATTCGGCCGAAACCCGGCTGCGTTCACGTTCCGAATCTTTTTCGAAACGGGCAAAATCCTGCCTGACGCGGCCGGCGGTTTCTTCCATGGAAAGCCTGAGTTCGCCGTCGAGTTTTGCTATGTCGTCGGAAAGGGCCGAAAGCTGCGTGTGCTGTTCTTCGGCTATCTGCCGGTATTCCTCAAGCCGGGAACCGGAGCTTTCGAGTATCCTGCGTTCGGCGCCGGAAGCGGTATTTTCAAGATCCTTGCGCTGCTGTTCAAGAAGCGCGCCGAATTCCTGGATCTCGCTTTTCCATTCGTCCCGGTATTGCTTCCGCCGCGCCTCCATGCCGCTGTGTTCGGTTTTCCATTCATCCCGGTGATTCTTGAGCATCTCCTGAATGTCGGTGATGCGTGTCTGGGCGTTTTCCCTGGCCGCCTTCAGCTTTTCTTCGAAGGCGGCGTGGAGCCTCTGGACGCGCTCCTGGGCTTCGTCCTTGAGCTTTACAAGGGCGGCTTCTTCCATGCGGTCCGCCCGCTGGCCGGCCTTTTCAAGGGCTTCCCTCAGAACCTTGCCTATTGCCGCCGTGTCCCGCGCAAGATTCGCGGCCCTGTCCTTTTCGGTCTTGTCTACCGCGGCCCGGTGTTCTTCCACCTGGCGGCCCACGGTTTCGGCGCACTGCCTGAAATCGGAGACGGCCGTTTTCACCGTTCCCGTAACCGTTTGTACGGCCTTTTCCAGCGCCTCGGTATTTTCCCGCTCAAAGCGCAGTTCCAGCGAGCCTATTTCCTTTTCCATTGCCCCAAGCTGTTCCCGCACTTCCCCCACGCGCCGCCCGGTATTTTCCACAAAGACCGATTCTTCCCTGATTCTGGCAAGGTTCTCCTGAACCCGCGCGGTCATCTTTACAAGCTCTTCCAGCGAAACGTCGTAGGATTTGATGCGCTCGTCTATTTCGGTAATGGCCCGCGCCTTCTGGGCCAGATCCTCTTCGGTCATCTTCTGCAGGCGTTTCATCAGTTCCGCGGCCGCCCGGCGTTCCACGTCCAGATCCACGCCCATGTTTTTGACAGCGGCGCTCCGCTCCTCTACATACGCGTCGAGTCCCTTTTTAAGTTCATTTGCGTGGCGCGAAAGCCTGTCCAGCGTGCGGCTGCTTTTATCCCATTGGCGGTAGAGGATGAGGATCAATACCGCTATGCCAAGGGTAATGAGATTTCCCGCCGTGAACAAACTCATGAATAGTACGTTAACACATATTTTCGCAATTGGCGATAGTCCGTAAAGATAAAACCGGCGGCCCCCCCGGCGGAGGCGATACGGAACGGTTTGATAAGGGCGCTTTTCATGCCCGCCCGCCTTGCCCCTTCCGCGTCATAGCGGCGGCTGTTTCCGACATAGAGGATGCGGCCCGGAGGAAGGCCCATGGCCCGGGCAAGGGACAGGAAGGGCTTGGGATGGGGCTTGAGATAATTTTCACGTTCTGAACAGAGAACGGCGTCCCAAACGCCGTCAAGCCCAAGGTATTCGAGTTTCAGCTCGGGGGGAAAATCGGAAAGCAGCCCCAGCTTAAGGCCCGCCTCCCGCAGGGCGGCAATGGTTTCCCGTACATGGGGAAAGGGCCGTATTTTTTTGAAGAGGGGCCCCCAGCCCCGGTATATCAGCGTTTCTATACGCTGCTTTACAAGCGCGCCGCCGGGGGCATTAAGGAGGCGGGCGGCGATGCGGGCCTGAACATCGTAAAACGTTTCGCCCTTTCCCAGGGCGGATTCCCCCGCCTGTTCCCCGGCGTTTACCGGCGCGCCTTGCGGGCCGGGCGCGGCGTTCCTGAGATCCCGCTCCTGTCCGGCCCTTATGATGTTTCTGGCCCTGCCGAAGGCCGCCAGAAGGCGCCATTCCCGCACAAGAAAAGGAACAAGCCTTATGTTAAGACGGTAGTTAGGGTAAAAAGTACCGTCCAGATCAAAGGCGACGCCTTCAATGTCATGCAACATTACACTATTTTAACGAAAGATGGTATAATGGACAATTATGAATACCATAAAACTTTCCGGGAGCGCCCTGCGGGACATTGCGGGGCGGGGCGTCAGAATTCCCCGTTACGACAGGGCAAACCGTGTACCGCGCATTGTTCACATCGGGCTTGGCCACTTTCACCGGGCCCATCAGGCGCTTTACATTGACGAACTTCTCGAGAGGGGCCTTGCCGCCGGTACGGGAATTTTCGAGGTGAATCTGGTGGCGGACCCCTTTCCGCTTGCCGGGATCAGCGCTTCGCAGGATTACCTTTACACCCTTGTCTGCCGCGGGGATTCGGGGGATGAAACGGCGGCGGTCGTCGGCTCCATTGCCGGTTACCTTAACGCCGTCTCCGATCCCAAGGGGGTCGTGGAGCGCCTCGCCGCGGACAGCACCGAAGTCATCAGCCTTACCATAACCGAAAAGGGCTACTACTACGACGCCGCGGCGGAAGAGATGGCATGGGACGTAAGCCCGGTAAAACACGATCTGGAACACCCCGGCGCGCCTGTAACCGCCGCGGGGTACCTTGCCGCCGCCCTGGATCTTCGCAAAAAAAACGGCGGCGGAAAGATAACGATCATGTCCTGCGACAATTTTCCTTCCAACGGAACGGTGCTGAAAAACTGCCTGCTTTCGTTCTGCCGAAGGACGCGGCCCGGCCTTGTTTCCTGGATTGAGGAAAACGCCGCCTTTCCCCTTTCAATGGTAGACCGCATTACCCCGGCAACCAGCCCCGCCATAATCCGGCATATTGAGGAACGCTACGGGATCAGGGACGAGTGGGCCGTTTGCAGCGAGGATTTCCGCCAGTGGGTGCTTGAAGACAACTTTAGCCGCGCGCCTGATTCCGGGTTTAATCCGGCCCTGCTTGCGGAAGCGGGAGTGCAGGTGGTAAAGGATGTGGAGCCTTACGAACTGATGAAGATACGGCTCCTTAACGGAAGCCATTCGGCGCTTGCCTATCCTTCCTACCTTATGGGATTCCGGGGCGTTGCCGAGGCGATCTCCGATCCTCTGCTCAGGCGTTACATACGCGATAACTACATGGAAGAGATAAGCCCTACGCTTCTTCCCGCGCCGGGGATGGATCTTCCCGTGTACAAGGACACGCTTGTGCGCCGCTTCTCCAATAAAAACATCGCCGATACCATCCTCAGGCTGGCCGCCGAAGGTTCAAAGAAGATCCCCAACTTTAGTGTCAACCCGCTGGAGGAAGCCCTCGGGCGGAATCTGCCGCACCGGGCCGTGGTCTTTGCCCTGGCGGCCTGGGCCCGCTTCCTTGCCGGAACCGATGAAGAGGGCGGGGCCATTCCCCTTGACGATCCGCTTGCTTCCGTTCTTTCCGAAGCGGCGAAAGGCGCCCGTGAAAATCCGGAACAGTTTCTTCGCGCCGCGGGCATCGGGCGCGGGGAACATGCCGGGGCGCTGGCGGGTGAGTTCGGGGGATCTCTTGACGCGATTTACCGGAAGGGAACCAGAGCGGCGCTGGAAGCGCTGGTAGAAGGACGGCCTACGGATTAAAGGCCCGCTCCACGGGGATGCGGACCAGATTGACATAGTGGCCGGGATAGCGCGCCCTGAAGCTGCTGAAGCGCGTTTCTTCGGCGCTTTCAAAAACGACGACCTGAAAATTTCCGTAGCGGTTAAAAAACGGAACCAGGACTGCTATGTGGAAGTACTGGCGCATGCGGGGCCTTCCCCGGAGGTTGTCCGCCGTGGCGGGGGGACCCATTTCGGTATTTACCGCGGCAAGGTAGACGCGGCCCGGTTCGTCCACGGCCAGCGTGTAAAGCAGGGGCTGAAGTCCCTCGATGCCGAAACCGGCGTTTTCAAGGTGGCCGGGGTAAGAGCGCGGGGAGCCGGCCCTTGTTTCCCGGACTATTGTTTCGGAAAAAGGCCAGCGCCTTACCTCGAATTCTTCAAGCGTTCCGAATGATTCCCCGCGAAGTTCCGTCCAGACATTCGCGGCGAGGTTCCGTATCCAGTCAAGGCCAAAGAAGGGATCGCGGGTTTCTTCCCAGACTTCGGTAAACGAAGAGCCTCTGCCGCCGAAGCGCTGTTTCAGGGAGCCGACGGCAAGGCGTTTGCCGGTAACGGGACGCAGAATGCCGTCCACAAGCCATTTGGCAAATCCCGAACAGTTAAGGCCGCTTTTCCCGTCCTGTTCCCCAAGGCTTTCAATAAAAACATAGCGCCCGTTTTCATCAATGGCCCCGTCGTCCCTGAAGCTGAGTTCGGAAAGCCGCCCGCGCACGGCGGAAATGAAACGACTCACATCCTCGTAGTCGCCGGGATTGGGTTCAAAGTAACGGCGGGGAAAGCGGTTTCCGGCAAGGGCAAGGGCCTCTTCCACCGGAAGGGTATAGAGCCGTTCAAAGGAAAGGGGAAGGGGAAGGGAATCGACAAGATACGCTTCGTGGATAATCACGTCCATGAGGCATTTGTCCGCCGTAAAGGGGCGGAACTGGACGTAGGCGTTGGGATCGCTGCGGAGGAAGATCCGTATACGGAGGCCTTCGCCCGTCGACTTTAGCCGGGCAAGGCTCCATGAACCCTGCGTCCAGCCGGGCCAGGCGGCGCCGGTCTGCCTTTGAACAAGGGCAAGGCTTTCCCTGCCGCCGTTCCATTCGCGCGCCAGCACCACGGCAAATTCCCTTTCCCCCTCTTCTATCCGCACCTGAATTCTTCCGCCGCTGTTCAAGGTCCGTACCTGCTGCCTTCTGCCCAGCACCTGCGCGGGGGCTTCGGTGAACCAGGCGTCCTTTATTTCCGTACGAAGGGAAGAATCGTCCGGGATGCGCCTTACGGGAAGATCGGCGGCCGCAAGGGGCGCGCACAGGAAGCAGAGGAAAAGGCACGTTGCGGGGCCTTTGCGAAAAAGAGGTATACGCATATTCTATATCAATTATCGGTCAAAACCGGGCCCCTTTGCACGGGGAATACGGCCCGGCGGGTGTTTTTTTTATGGAACATGTTTACTATAATGGACGAGGAGGGCTTTATCATGAAACTGTACAGCCGCGGGCAGGTGATCTTTTTTTCGGTTCTGAGCGGCCTCATCGCCGTACTTTTTGCCCTGGGGCTGGGCCTGTTGAAATTTCCGTCCGGCGCAAGGGGGGAAAAGCGCGCCGGAACTTCCGGTTCCGCTTCCGCGGCCGTATCCGCTTCCGAATACAGGGAAGAACCCGCTTTTCCGGTTCAGGACGGTTATGCCGATCCGCTCAAACTTAACACCCAGGATCTTGTTCCCTACACCGAAAGCGAACGGGAAAATATCGCCGTTTATGAAAAATTCAATTCGGCGGTTGTAAACATTACCACCGAGACCATGGCCATCAACTGGTTTCTGGAACCCATACCGCAGGAAGGGGAATCCGGGTCCGGGTCCATCATAGACGCCAGAGGCTTTGTGCTTACCAACAACCATGTGATCCAGAACGCTTACAAGGTGTACATCAACCTTGCCGACGGAAGCCAGTACGAAGGGAGCGTAACGGGGACCGATCCCGAAAACGACATTGCCGTACTGAAATTTGAAGTGCCGGAGGGGATGGACCTCCGCGATATTCCTTTTGGGGATTCAGGCAGCCTCAAGGTCGGCCAAAAGGTACTTGCCATAGGGAACCCTTTTGCCTTGGAGCGGACATTAACGGTGGGCATTGTTTCGGGTTTGGGAAGGCCCATAAGGACATCGAGGCAGAATATCATACGGGACATGATCCAGACGGACGCTTCCATTAATCCCGGCAATTCCGGAGGCCCCCTTCTTGACACCCAGGGCCGGATGTTCGGGGTGAACACCATGATCTATTCCCCCTCGGGAGGTTCCGTCGGCATCGGCTTTGCCGTACCGGTAAACACCGCGAAGCGGGTAGTCGCCGAACTGATGCAGTACGGAAAGGTCAGGCGCGGCTGGATAGACGCGTCTGTGGCGCAGCTCTTTCCCAGCCTTGTCCGCTACGCGAATCTTCCCGTCAGTTCCGGGCTTCTTGTTTCGCGGACAAGGCGGAACGGCCTTGCCGAAAAAGCGGGCATACGCCAGGGAACCGATCCCGTGCGTTCGGGCTCAAGCGTCATCTACCTTGGCGGGGACATCATCACCTCCGTGGACGGCATGAAGACCGCGACTCTCGCGGATCTTTACTCGGCGCTGGAGGACAACAAGCCCGGCGAGACGGTAAAGGTAGAGATTATACGCGGCGGCAAGCCCCTTACCCTTGACGTTACCCTTGCGGACAGGGAAGAGATACTGAACCAGTAAAGGCCGTAAAGCTGCGGCCGGTTCTAATAAACGATCCCTATTCCCACTCCGCCTGTTCCCCATACGCCCGATTTGTCTATCCTTACCCCGCCTGAAACCGTATACACCAGAATGGAAGGAGACGGATACCATTTGATTTCGGCGCCCAGATCAAGGACCGTGCTTCCTTCTTTTTCACGGTTTTTCGAATTTGCGGAAAAACTTATTTCGGGAAGGAAGGAAATACCGGCGGTAATATGCGCGCGCCGGAAGAGTATGCCGGCCGGGAGGAAAAGGCGGGGAGAAGAATCGCCGGGGAACGCGGTGCGTATGCCGGGCGCGAAAAGCAGGGAAATCAGGCGGAAATCAAGCGACAGGGGGAACCGGACGGAAAGGCCTTCCCTCTGCGGGGTACGTTCGTCTTTCTGCGCCCAGGCGTAGGAGAGCCCCACGGCCGCTTCCAGCGGGAAACGGAACGGGGCCTCGAGGAAGCGCTTTTTTGCCGAAAGGGCAAAGCCCCAGAACGCGCCTTCCCCAAAGACCGGAACCGCGTTAAGGGCGGCGGCCAGTTCGAGCCCTTCAAGAACGCTGAAGCGCGCTCCCCCCTCAAAGGGCAGGCTGGAAAAGGCGCTGCTTCCGGCGGGGTTGCCGAAAAGAAGGCCCCCTTCAAGCTGAAAACTGCCCCCGGGAAGTGTTGCGGGAGACGCGGCGAACATGAGGCCGGGAACGGCGCCGTTAAGCGAAAGGGGATAAATGCTGATGGAAGAATCTATTGCAACCTCAAGAAAGGCGCTGTGCCGCCGCGGTTCGGAATTGTCCCAGGGAATGGAAAATCCGTCTATGACTATGCTGTAGGTTCCGTCGGGCAAAATGGAATTCCCCATAGTACGGCCGTTCCATTCCGCCGATTGGGAACGCGAGGTAAAGGGGCCCAGTTCGGCGGTATACACGGTTTCCCCGCCACTGGCCCGCACGGTAAGGAGCGCCGTTCCCGGACCTGAGACTTCAAAAGAAAAACGGGTGACCCCCAGAGAGCCGGAATTTGCGGGGTTAAAACGGGACCTTGCCGTATCCGCCCTGATGATGCGGAAAGGGGCGGGAACAAGGACAAGTTCCGCCGGGATAATGAAGCCTTCCCGTATATACACGGTTGCGGAGGCGTCCTCCCAGCCAAAGGCCCGGACCCGTATGGTGTGGTAGCCCACCGGAAGAGTCATGCCGGCCCCGGCGGCAAGTTCCTCCGGGGAAAAAGACACGGATTTTCCGTCTACAAGGATCTCGGGATTAAGGGGATACAAACCGGGAGGAGGGCTGTTTTCGCCCCGGCGCAGCGTAATGATGGTTTGGCCGGAACTTGCCTCAAGTTCTATCAACATTACCAGCCGGCTTGACGAGGAAAGGGTTACATTGAAGGTCCTCTCGCGGTAGCCTTCCTTGTATATTCTGACGATGTGTATTCCGCTCCGTACATCCAGCGTAAGGGGGGTAAGGCCCCGTTCCACGCCGTCGACAAACACCTTTGCCTGATCCGGCTCGGTACGGACCGTCAGCCCCCTGCCCTCCACTTCCCTGAAAAAATCACCCCTGATTACTTCGCTAACCCCGGTCTGCGCCGGGACGGGCACGGCAAACGCCGCGCAAAGACAGGGGACAAGGAGAAAGAAAAAAAAACGCCGGGCGGTTACCTTCACCCTTTAACTATAAACAATTTTGGCTTTTTGAAGTAAGCCTTCGTTGTCCGTTTCCATTCTGCCGTTCTGGCGGTAGCTGAAATAGGACATGTGCGAAAAGATTATGTGATCGAGGAAGTTGATCCCCAGAATGACGCCCGCGGCCCTGAGCCGGGATGTCACCTCGTCGTCTTCCTGTGAGGGGACAAGCTGCCCCGACGGGTGGTTATGGGCAACGGCGATGGCCACCGCGTGATCGGCGATGGCCTCGGCGTAGACTTCCCTTGGGTGAATTATGGTACGGTTGACAAGGCCCACGGTTACCACCCGGACGGCGAGTACTTCGTGGGCGCCGTTGAAAGAGAGGGAGAGGAACCGTTCCTGCCTCCTGTCGGCGTAATGGCGGATCAGGCTGTAGATGTCTTCCGGCCGCCTGATCCTGATTCCGGCCGCCCCCCAGCGCCGACGGCCGAATTCAAGCATGGCTATTACGGCGGCGGCCTTGCTTTTGCCAAGGCCGGCAAGCCTCGTCAATTCCCCGCTTGTGGGGATGCCTTTATTCCCGTCAAGATGTTTAAGCAGATCCGCCGCCAGATGAATAACGTTTTTGCCCCGTGTGCCCGTATTAAGGAGGATGGCCAGAAGCTCATGATCCGAAAGGGCCTCCGGCCCAAGGCTGCAGAGCCGTTCCCGTGGACGGTCCGAAAGGGACATGGCCCTGATGCCGTGAACGGGGTGAAAGTCGCATCCTGTATCCGGGGCATCGTTTTTCCCCACACATTCGGGGTAACTGAATTCGCTCATGTACCTTATAGGGCGCCGTCCTGCGTGGCGCTTTAATAATCGTGCAATTTTGTGTTTTGAGGGGAAAAACCGATACAGTAATTATGAGCAAACGATATACATTCTGTACCCGGTACGCCTTGGCCCTCTTTGCCGCGCTGTTTTTTTCCTGCGCCGCCCTGCCCCCGTCCCGTGACGCCTCTTCCGGCGCTTTTCCGCCCAAAACGCCCCCGGCCGGAATACCGGCCGAAATTCCAAGGCCCCCGGCGCTGATTCTGGGGCAGGGGCTCGTTTCCCCGGACCGGCTTGCCCTGTTTCTGGAAAACAACAATCCCCTGGCGGGCGGCGATTTCACCCGCAGCCTGGCGTCCTGCTATGTCGAGGAGGCGGCGGCGGAAGGGGTGAATCATGACGCGGCCTTTGCCCAGATGTGCCTGGAAACGGGTTTTCTCCGTTACGGAGGACTCGTAACGGCCGACATGAACAATTTTTGCGGCCTTGGGGCCATTGGGGAAAACCAGCGGGGAGAACGGTTCCCCGATGTCCGTACCGGCGTGCGGGCCCACATTCAGCACCTTAAGGCATACGCCTCACAGGCGCCCCTGAAAGGGGAACTGGTGGATCCCCGCTACCGCTGGGTCCGCG
This sequence comes from Treponema sp., assembly GCA_031264395.1. Taxonomy (GTDB): domain Bacteria; phylum Spirochaetota; class Spirochaetia; order Treponematales; family Breznakiellaceae; genus JAIROE01. Next base: position 14,415 of record JAISEB010000030.1, read on the forward strand.
CGGGGTCCGCCCCGGCGATAGCGGATCTTGCCGGCAAATGGGCCGCCGACCGGGACTACGGCGGCAAGATAGACGCGATTCTGGAACGAATGTACGACGCCGCCTTTAATTCCGGCGGGAAAGGTCTATAATTTACAGTAGATTTGTTGTACCATTACGGCAAGAGGGATAGATGGGCGTACTGACCAGCCAGAAACTTACGGTTTATTACGAACGCTTTAAAAATATAGATGTTACGTTTACCAGGGAGATCATACAGGTAACAGGACTCTTGACACAGCAGGTACACCTCAAATGCGTCAGCGACTTTTGGCCCTGCGTAATATATTCGTCCTCTTTTACGGGGGCGAAAATTGTGATCAACACTAAATTCGGAATCATGCAGAAACTTCAGCAGGCCAATAACTATGTCAGCCTCCGGTACTGCTTCAAAAACGCCGAAACCGGAAATCCCGTAACGTTCTTTGTCGCGGCCCGCACCATGGGAGAAGCCCCCTA
>JAISEB010000102.1 GCA_031264395.1 Treponema sp.
AGGCTGACGGACGAGCCGCCCCGAAAGGCGGCGCCCGCAAGCCAGGAGACTTTGGCGTGCGGCGGGCCTGTGCGGGCCCGTATCCTGTTCTAAGGCTTCGGGGATTGGGCCTTGAGAAAAGTCCGTATTTTTTTCGCCGGTATTTTTCCTCAAGAGCTTCCGGATTCCCGGAAACTTCCCGGAGCGGAATTCCGCTTTGGGGAATTCCCCGAATTTCCGCGGCTTCCGCGGAAAGGAGATATCATGAGGAAAATTTCATTGCTGTTTTTGGCGGCTTTTCTTGCCGGGGCGTTCTTCTTCTCCGGCTGCGATACGGACAGCGGGACAAACCCGTTCGAGACCATTCCCGTTCCCATGCCCATAGCCCTTACCGGCACATGGGAAGGAATCATTGAATATGGCGGCTATAAAGAGGAATATACAATTAATGCGGCAACCTTTACTTCCAGCTTTGCAGGGGTGGTTTCTTATGCGGGCTCCGTTATCGATGTCCGCCTCGACGCCTTCGGGGGCGGGTATATCACAATACGGTACACGGAGAACGACTGGAATCCGGGCGCTGTGGGAAAATATTATGTCATTCACTGGAAGAATCTGGCCGGCTCAAGCATAGACATTTCGGGGTCCCGTGACGGAGACGGCAAGGCAACGCTGTGGGAAGCCGAATATGAATACGTGATCTGGAACGGGTATTTTTCCGTTTACAGTTCCTGCGTTAAAAAATAAAATGTTCCTGTATGCGTCAAAGGGGAAGGGCCTTCTTCCAAGGCATTGGCATTTACTTTTTTCAGCGTCAAAATTCCCCTTAAAACAGCACGCTTTGAAGAAAAAATTTACCGCAAGGTCGAAAAAGTCGAAGAAGGAAGAGAAAGCGAAACTTTGTACCGAAACTTTTTCGACTTATTTTACTTTGCGGTTAAAAATTCTTCCAAAACCTGGTAATTGCCTGGAACATGAAAGTAAATGCAGTCGCACTGGCCTTCTTCTTCCCCTGCTCTTTGCCTTGATGTTCTTTCCCCTGTGCCCCGGCGAAGGCCAGGAAACGGAAGATGATTTTTCGGGCGGTGAACTTCCCTTTATGGAAGACGAGGGGATCACCATCACCGGAACCAGGGAAACTACCCAGCAGATAAGAACCATAGGCGGCGAAGAAATAAAGCGCCTTCACGCCCCGGATCTTCCGGCCCTGCTTGAACAGGCCCTGAATCTGGTTTCCGTCCGTTACGGCCCCTACGGTAGCCAGGCGGACATCAGCATCCGGGGCTTTGACTCCGAGCGCGTTGCCGTTCTTGTAAACGGCGTTCCCGCTTCTTCCCCCCTGTCCGGTGATTTTGATTTTAGTACGATTGACGTTAACTCGATAGAAAAAATCGAAGTGATCTACGGAGGGTCCGACACTACCTACAATATTTCAGGCGCAATGGGGGGAGTTCTCAACATCATCACCGTGCCGGAAGGTCGGCAGGAAGGCCGGATTGGGGGAAGCGTTTCCAATACATCCGCCATGCCGGGAATGTACTACGACGGCAGGGGAAAAAAGACGAAGCCCCAATGGCAGGATCTTCTGGACGCCCAGCGCCTTGGTTTTTTTGCCTCAAGGGAAATTGGAGATTTTTCCCTGTCCGCCGACTGGTTCGGCGTCCGGGCGGCGAATCATTATCTTGTCAAAAACTATCACGGCATAACCCGCAGAAAGGAACACAACGAAGTATGGGATACAGGATTTTCCGCTTCCCTCGTATGGAATTTGCCGGAGCATACAAAGCTCATCGCGCAGGGAAGCGTTTACTACGGCGACAAAAATTTTCCGGCGGCCGCCGTATCGAACGTCTTTGAAAATCAGCGGGATTTTTCTTCACGGGAAAATCTTATGCTAAAGACGCCCCGGATTTTAAGCGACAGCCTTGCCGCGGAATTTTCCGCCAGCCACAGCCTGCAAAGGCTGGACCACAGGGCTCAGGGAGAAGATTCGCTTCACGGGATACATACCCTTCAGTTTATAAGCCGCTGGGCATGGTACCCGGCCGGGCCGCTGGTCGTAAGGACAGGGGGAGACTACCGCTACAGCCGTCTTGATTCCACCGGCATCGGCGCAAGGGCCGGCCAGAACGGCGGGATCTACATTACCGCCGAATATACTCCCTTTAAAAAATTACTCGTTGTTTCATCGGTAAAAGCAAATTTCAACGGGGGAAAAGACATGCCCTTTGCCGCCGTGCCGCTTCCCAAATTCGGGCTGGCTTTTTTTGCCGCCGAATGGCTTACCATTAAAAACAACTACTTCCGCAGTTTTAAATTCCCCGACTTCGAGGATCTCTACTGGGACCAGGCGGGGTATTACGGCAACCCGGATCTCAAGCCGGAAGACGCATGGGGAACGGATCTTGGCGCCGCTCTTCGCTTCGGCACTCTGTTCAATATGGAAAGCACGGTTTATGCACAGGAAACGGACAATTCCATTCACTGGAGCAATTCCAGCGGAAGGTGGAGGCCCGAAAATACGGCGCGGGCGGTATTTTTTGGATGGGATTCCCGCGCGGGTTTTGAAATACCGGTTTCTTTGGGGCCGGTAAAAAAAATTGTCCCCTCCGTTTCCTATAAATTCCTTCTGACGTATGTACTTACAGGCAGTTCGGGAGAACACATGGGCTTTGCGGCCGGCGTCCGTATTCCCTATGCGCCCGTGCATACGGCGGGCCTTTCGGTTGAACTGCCCTGGGAAACAGGTTCCCTCCTTGTCTCGGGCAATTACACGGGTTTCCGTTATGCGGGCTATACGTCAAAGGCGAACACGAGGCCTCTTGATCCCGGCTTTCTTCTTACCGTTACGGTAAACCAAAAGGCGGGAAAAAATCTTTCCGCGTTTGCCGTCTTCAGGAATATTCTGGATCAATCTTGTGTTTCTTTTGACGATTATCCCATGCCGGGCTTCACGGCAACCGTGGGGCTGCGCCTTGAGTTTGAAATGTGAACGGGGAACATGCGGGTTAAACCGATAGGGTAGTAAACCGGACATTCGAATAACTCTCTTGAAACCCAACCGGGGTTTCAAGAGGTCCCCTTTATTTTTGCCCATGTGTCCCTGAGGCCTATGGTCTTGTTGAACACGGGCCGTCCCCCCTCAGAGCCGCCGGGGAGCGCGTCACGCGCAAAATAACCGAGCCGCTCAAACTGGCGGCGGTCTCCCGGCTGTGTATCGGCGAGGGACGGTTCGCCCCAGGCAAGGGGAATGACCTCAAGCGAATGCGGGTTAAGGTTGCAGGTAAAGTCACCGGCGGAACCGTTGGGCCGGGGGGAAACTTCCATGGGCCGTTCGGCGCTGAAAAGATAATCGTAGATACGCACTTCAATGGGAACGGCGGAGGACGCGGAAACCCAGTGAATGGTCCCCTTTACCTTGCGGTTGTCGGGGGCGTTGCCCCCCCTGGTCGAAGGATCGTAGGTACAGCGCACGGCGGCAATGTTTCCTTCCCCGTCCCTGTCAAAACCCGTGCAGGTAACAATATAGCCATAACGCAGACGGACGCTGCTGCCGCCCTCTCCGCCTTTTCCCGGATACAGGCGGAAATATTTCGGCGGCGGATTTTCTTCAAAATCGTCGCGCTCTATCCACAATTCCCCCGAAAAAGGAATCTTCCGCGTTCCCGCCTTTTCATCTTCGGGATTGTTGACGGCCTCAAGTTCCTCAACCCTGCCTGAAGGCCAGTTTTCAATGATCAGTTTCAGCGGCCGGAGCACCGCCATGGCCCTGAGGCACCGCCTGTTAAGGTCTTCCCGCAGGCAGTATTCAAGAAAGGCAATGTCCACCATGCTGTCGGTTTTGGAAATGCCAATCTGGGAAACAAAATTCCGTATTGCCCCGGGAGTGTAGCCCCGGCGGCGGAGCCCCGCGATGGTCGGCATGCGGGGATCGTCCCAGCCTTCGACGTGTTTTTCCTGCACCAGGCGGAGGAGCCAGCGCTTGCTCATCACCGTATGGGTCAGGTTAAGCCGGGCGAATTCTATCTGCCGCGAGGGGAAGACTTCCGCCTCTTTGATAAACCACTCGTACAGGGGACGGTGTATTTCGTATTCAAGGGAACAGAGGGAATGGGTAATCCCCTCCTTTGCGTCGGAAAGGGGATGCTGAAAATCGTACATGGGGTAAATGCACCAGGCATTCCCCGTGCGGTAATGGGATTCACGGCGTATGCGGTACATCACCGGGTCCCGCATAAGGAGATTCGGATGTGTCATGTCGATTTTGGCCCGCAGGGTCTTTTCCCCGTCGGCAAATTCCCCCGCGCGCATGCGGGCAAAAAGATCGAGGTTTTCCGCGGCCGGGCGATCCCGGTACGGGCTGTTCCGCCCAGGAGGGGTAAGGGTGATGTTGTTTTTATCCTCCACCGCCGTTCCCCGGTATTCGCTGATCTCCTCCTCCGAAAGATCGTCTACATAGGCGCGGCCCTTTTTAATGATCTTCACCGCCAGTTCATAAAGGTATTCATAATAATCACTGGCGTAATATTCCCGGTCTTCCCAGTCGTAGCCCATCCATGCAACGTCCCGCTTGATGGCTTCCACATAGGAACTGTCTTCTTTTTCGGGATTGGTATCATCGAAGCGGAGGTTGCATTTGCCCCCGAATTTTTCCGCCATGGAAAAATCAATGTAAAACGCCTTGCAGTGGCCGATATGGAGCCAGCCGTTGGGTTCCGGCGGGAAACGGGTATGCACATGATCAAAACGGCCGGCGGCAAGATCCTCTTTGATGAATTCGGTTATGAAGTCGGAACCTTCGCCCCCGGCCGTTCCTCCCGCCCCGGCGGCATTATCCGCAGCAGCCATATCGTTCTCCGTTAAAAGTTGGTAAGATAACAGATGCCGACAAGCAGCACTGCCCAGAGACTGTCGCTGCCGGTCTTGACGCCGGTTCCAAGGCAGCCAAGATGGCCCCCGTACCACCAGAAGAGGCCCATCTGTATATCAATACGCATGGTATATTCGGTAAAATCTTCCTGCCCGCTCTGCGCGCCGAAAAAAAGATAGGCCAGTTCATCCAGAACCGCCCCAAAATCCCTGATGGCTTTTTCAAAATTCCCCTGTTCTATTTCGGCAATAAAGCCGGGAATCCTGTCCTGGAGTTTTTCCTTGCGGCCCTCGTCGGCCTTTTCAACCCAGGTTTTTTGTATCAGGAGATCGAGGTTATTCTGAAAATGACAAAGGAAACGGTGCATCTCGTTACCGGATTTGTTTTCCGCAAGAAGTCTTCTGTAATCGGCCCCTATGCCCAAAACATCCGCAAAGGCCGCCGCGGACACGGCGTCCGGCCCCTGTACGCCCGAAAAACCTCCGGGCGGAAAAAGAGCTTCCGCAATTTTCCGGTACTCACCGGGGATTGACATATTGGCGCATGGCGGACAGCTGTACATGTCTCAACTTTGCTGATAAAACGTGAAATAGTCAAGCCGAACGCCGCTTCCACGCGTCATAGGCGGCAAGGGCCTTCTTCACCGATTCAAAGGCAATTTCGGCGGGATCAATTTCACCGTACCGCAGAAGGCGGATCTCCAGAATCTCCGATTTTTCAATCGTAAAATCTTTTTCGCCAAGCCCCGGAGCGTCGACGGTAAAAAACAGATCGCAGGTATTGTAGACGACGCCCCTGTAGGGGTACACGTTGGGAAAAGAAGCAAAGAGGACAAAGGGAAAGGAACCGTCCGGGGAACACGGAACCTCCCAGCCAAGCTCTTCCCTCAGTTCCCGGCGGAGCCCTTCCATGGCCCCTTCGCCGGGGTCCACAAAACCGCCGGGAAGATCCAGCCTGCCCCGGCCGGGTTCCCTTCCCCGGACAAGAAAGAGAATGCGTTCTTCGGCAGGGCCCTTCGCGCCTGAATCCCCCGGAATCCGCACCACACAGGCGGTAGCGGCCGCGGTATTGTGGTAATACACAAAGCCGCAGGAGGAACAGCGGAATTTGTTCCGTTCAAACATTATTTCAGGCGACGCGCAGGACGGACAATAGGTAAACACGCTGTGATGGTATCACCATTATTGAACATCGGCAAGAGATGGTATAAAATGACGAATCATGATTACGGAATGTTCACTAACGGTTCGTACCTATGAATGCGATAGTTACGGTCATGTGAATAACGCCAACTACCTTAACTATCTGGAATACGCCCGTTACGAATATCTTAAGTCGATTAACTTCGATTATCCGGCCGCAATCAGGGCCGGCTACGGGGTCTATGTGGCGCGGGTGGAAATAGACTACAAAAAACCCGCGCTTGCCGATGAAAAACTCCTCATCAAATCCTGGCCCCTCAAAAAGGGGGCCGTGAGCGGGGTCATAGCCCAGGAAATATGGCGGGACGGGGATCTCCTCGCGTCCGCCAGGGTCAC
>JAISEB010000105.1 GCA_031264395.1 Treponema sp.
AGAACGGAGCGGAGAAAATGCCCCCCGCCCAGCCCCTTTTCACAGGCGGGAACCACGAGCGCCCTCATTTGAATTCCCGGACTACCCGCGTATCGGGGCCGGTGTTTCCGGCGTAAAGATCCCGCGCCGCGGCGATGACGGCGGCCCCGTTAAAGCGCCCTTCGCCGGGAAGCGCCCTCCGGAGGAGCTCTTCATGGAGAAGGACGGCGCGTTCATAGTCGCCGCGGGTATCCACGGAGAGCCTCAGGGAAGGTTCCCGCCAGGGTTTGGGGGCAAGGGGCCGGTGCAGGGAAAAGATCTCTCCGTGGTTGTACAGATAGGGGCAGACATGTTCCCGTTCGCCGGGACGAACCGCGTCCCTTTCGGCGCGGAGCAGGGCGCCGGAGTCCACCGATTCGACCCCGGTCCCGAAGGGAAGGCCGCTGTAACCGGCGTAACTTGCGCCGAGGCTTTCGGCTTCGGCGTTGAGGGCCTGTGCGGCGTCGGCAAACACAAAGGGATTGTCGGCGGTGGCCCGTATCACCCGCTTTATGCCGAAACGGCGTATGGCGATACAGTAGCGGGCAAGGACGTCCGCCGAGGGTCCGGGTGAAATGACAAAGCCCTCGTCACGGGCCGGAGCCTCGAAAACCCCGGCGCAGGAGGAAGGACAGGCCAGAACGTACAGATCGGCCGGTATGAACCTCAGGGCTTCCATGACCCGCGAGACCATAGGCTTGTCCCCAAGCGGAAGAAGGGATTTTCCGGGAAGCCGGGTTGAATCCATCCTTGCCTGCAGCACGACGGCCGTCATATCCCGCTCTTCTCCGGCCGCGCCTCGTCCCAGCGATCGGCGACGGTGCGGGCGTCGCAGGTAAAACGGGAGGCGTTTTCGCTGATCCAGCGGCGTATCCCGGAAAATTCGTTCCAGGCCACGGACAATTCCTCGCCCGAGCGGAAAAAATACCGGGGAAAACGCCGCAAGGGCAGATGGGCGAAACCGTTCCTGAATACGGGGGCAAGGTTTTTAAGATAAAAACGGCGGTAATTTTTTTCGGGGGAATTATCTTCCTGTGGAACTTCGTTATCATAGGAAAGCCGTATCATCTGGGTGGAGCAGATCTCTTCGCCCCAAAGCCGCGCGCGGAAACCGAAGTCGGCAAGCTGCCAGTGGAAATTCTTTATGGCGCCGTCAAAACCGCCAAGGCGTATGAACCGTTCCCTGTCGTAGATCCCCACGCCGTCAAAGGGATAAAGGCCGCGCTGGCCTTCGCGCTGGGGAACGGAAAGACGGGTAGTAACGGTATTTTTGAAGAGCACGGGAGAGGCCAGCGTGGGCAGCACCTCAAAATGCGGATTCTGGATAACAGGAAGCGTGCAGAGCCGCCTGCATGTGTTTCCGCCGGAATCGTACGCAGTATCGCGCCGGGCGGGATCCCCCGGAAAAAGAAGAAACCAGTCCGCCATTCGGGCGGCGCTGCCGCCGGAAACGAATTTTATGTTGTCCCAGAGAACAAAAAAGAGCGGGCCGCCGATTTCCGAGACTGCCAGATTAATAAGCTCCCCCGGACTGAGATCCTCCGCCGCCAGAATAAAGCGCACAAAGGGAAAACGGCCCGAAAGTTCTTCCACATCGTAACGTTCGCGGGCGCTTTCCACAGAAACGATGTAATCAAAACCCGCCTTCTGTAGTTCCTGAAACAGCACCCTGCGGGGATAACGGCCGCCGCGGTTAAGGAGGACCGCCTGGAGACCGGCGTTTCCCAGCTTTTCCCTGCCTCCCACCGCGGTATAGGCGGTATGGGAAGGGAGAACCATGTTAGAAATTATAGGTGTAGTATTCATCGCACTTCGCGCAGAGCCCGGAATATACGCACGCGCACTGTTCTGTATACAGCCGCGCGCCCCTGGACCAGATCGTTTCAAGGGATTCGGTAAAGACATTGCCGTACGGGGATTCCCCCTCCCCCCCCTCCGCCGCTTTGTCCGGAACGGCGGATACGGAATATTCCCGGCAGACCGGGACCGTGCCGTCCAGAAGAACGGGCATGTCCCGCATGATATGCCAGCACGGCTGGCGTTCCACCGGCGACAGATCCGACGCCTGCAGCCTGGGAAGGGTTCCGCAAAAATCATCGTATTTCTGGATGATGACGCCGGAGGCCCCCCGCGGGGAGGCTTCCTTCCATAATCTGTAAAATTGTTCCGTGTCGTCCTCCGCCCCCGTCATGCGCACCGCCTGAACATAAGTGTCTTTGGGAAAGAACGAAAGGAGTTTCCGGGCGCATTCGGCCGCTTCGGGAAAACCCGCGCCCCGTATATCCTTGTAACGTTCCGCGCCGGCGCTGTCAAGGGAAACGATCCAGGAAAGCGGCGGAAGGGGATTCCCCCGGGAAGCGCCGCCTTTTTCGAGGGCAAGACGGGCGCATTCCTCAAGCTCCCCGGCCTTCCAGCCCAGGCCGGAAGTTTCTATGACAAGGGCAAGTTCCGGCCGGGAAAGAACCATGGAGACGAGTTTCATTTTTTCGGGGTGAAGGGAAAGTTCGCCCCAAAGGGAAAGATCTATCACCGCGTCGCCTGAAAACGCCGCTATCTTGTCAAGAAGCAGGGCAAAGCGGCCGCTTTCCATGAACCCTTCCCCCAATATGCCGGAACGGGGATACGGGCAGTACTCGCAGGACTGCGGGCAGGGGCCTGAAACCTGAACCGCGTAAAAAGCGGGAAGGGTCCGCAGCAGGGCGGGTTTTTCCGTTATGATCGATTCGGCATCCCGGGCCGAAGGAACGCCGCCGGAGGCTTCCGCGAACGAAGTGAGCAGCATGAGGTTCCGTTTTGAATCGGCCGAAAAAGAAAGACGGTGGGATCTAAGATCGACGGGCGAAATTTCGGCCTCTATATCGAAGGCGTTAATGTCCTTCTGCAATACCGAAAAAACGGTGTTTCTTTCCGGCGCCAGGCGCCCTTCGTCGTCACCGGTGATACGGTACAGTATCCCCGAAGTTCCGGGGGCAAGGACCTCGGGGGCAAAACCGTAGGGCCACCCGTCGGCGTAGGAGTATTCGGCGGCGTAGCGCATATGCCGGTCCGCGACGGCCCCGGCCAGGCCGGGATCGAGGAAAGGACAGTCCGCCCAGGCAAAATAGACAAGATCGTAACCGGCCTCCCCCTTCGACACGGCCTCAAGGAGGCTCTTTTTTGTCCAGGAAGGGGCCGTAACAAGTTCAAAAGCCGGAAGATCCTTTACGGGCGGAAGGGAAAGCCCTTCGGCGGCCAGCAAAACGATCTTCGACACCCCCGGAAAACGGCCGGCGCGTTCAAGCGCCAGGGACAGGGCGTTTTTTCCGCCTGAAACCGGCTCAAAAGCCTGGGAACAAAGTGATCCGCCGTACAAAAACGAGATGGCGTTCATACCTTTTAAGTATCGGCATGAATTGGTATACTTTGAGCATGAACGCCCCCCGCAAACTGACCGTTTCGGAGCTTACCGAATCCATACGCCGCTGTCTTGAGGGGAATTTCGGCGTTCTGTCCGTGGAAGGGGAGATCTCCAACTGCCGGCCGTCCAGCACCGGGCATCTTTACTTTACCCTGAAAGATCCCGGCGCGGTGATTTCCGCCGTGATGTTCAGCAATAAATTCCGTTTCCTTGCCTTTGAGCCCAGAGACGGCATGGTGGTCCGCGTTCAGGGGCGGCTTTCGGTGTATCCCCAGCGGGGAAACTACCAGATCATCTGCGAAGAAATGGAACCGGCCGGCGAGGGGGACATTCTCGCCATGCTGGAAAAGCGCAAGCGCACCCTTGCCGCCGAGGGGCTTTTTGATGAAGGCAGGAAGAAGCCCATCCCCCGCTTTCCCGAAACCGTCGGCGTGGTAAGTTCCCCTACCGGGGCGGCGGTACGGGACATTCTGAACGTTTTGGGGAGGAGGGCTTCGGGAATCAGGGTGATCATCCTGCCCGCGCCGGTTCAGGGACAGGAGGCGGCGGGGATCATAGCCCGGCGCATAGAACAGGCCAACGCCTGGAAACTCGCCGATGTGCTCATCGTGGGGCGGGGGGGCGGCTCGCTGGAGGATCTTCTTCCCTTTTCAGAAGAAACCGTCGTCAGGGCGGTTGCGGCGTCGGAGATCCCCGTGGTAAGCGCCGTGGGCCACGAGATTGACTTTCCCCTTTCCGACTTTGCCGCGGATCTCAGGGCGCCCACTCCTTCGGCGGCGGCGGAACTGGTAAGCGAAAACAGGGCTTCCATACGGGAAGAGATACGGAACGCGGCGGAACGGATACGGGGTATCATGGCTTCGAAGCTGGAACGGGCGCGGCTGCTTGTAAAGCCTTTCAGTCTGGAAGATCTGGAATACCGTTTCAGAGGCATACTCCAGCCCAGGCTGGTCCGTTTTGACGACGCGAGGGAAGCTCTGATAAGGGCCCTTGAGGGCCGCACGGGGAAGCTCCGGAACAGGCTGGAACTTGCGTCGGCAGGTCTTGAGGCGGCAAGCCCGCTGGCCGTGCTGGAACGGGGTTTTTCGGTTGTCACCGTAAAGGCGGGCGGCGGCGAAAAGCTGGTGCGCCGGGCCGGGGACGTGCGGCCGGGCGACGGCCTTGTCATACGGCCCCGGGACGGAATCATCGCCGCGGTCGCCGAATAAAGAGCGGGAACCAAAACAGGCGGGAGGGGTTATGGCGAAGAACGCCGGAACAGGCATGAAAAATTTTGAGGAAAGGCTGCTGCGGCTCGAGGAACTCGTGGAAAAGATCCGCAGTCCCGACATTCCCCTTGACGAGGCCATCAAGGCTTTTGAGGAAGGAATAAAACTTTCGCGCACGCTGGAAAAGGATCTTTCCAAAGTGGAAAGCCGCGTCGAACTCCTGATGAACAATGCCGAAGCCCAGGCGGATGAAAGCCCCGAGCTGGGTCTCTTTGATGACGACGAAGCGTAACAGGGCATGACGGCGCGCGACGGAACGGAAGCCCCCCAGGCGGCGGAAACGGAGAGGGGGGAAACGGAAGAGAGCCGCATCAGGGTGCTGCCGCCTCTTGAGGCGCGGA
>JAISEB010000242.1 GCA_031264395.1 Treponema sp.
CTTCCGCCCGCCATCCCTGCCGTTACCAGTGTAACCGTAAGCCCCAATTCCTCCGACGTTGCCAAAGGCGGAAACAAAACTTTTACCGCCTCGGTAGCCGGAATCAACAGTCCCGCCCAAACCGTAACGTGGGCGGTAAGCGGAAACGCTGAGGCGGGAACAGCCATCTCTTCCGCGGGTGTTTTGACCGTAGACTTGAGTGAAGCCGCTGGAACACCCCTTACCATTACGGCAACGTCCACGGCCGACGCATCCAAATCGGCCGTGGCAACGGTAACGGTTGAATACGCCATAGGCGACGCCGGACCGGCCGGAGGGAAAATCTTTTACGTGGACAGCGCGGACACGTACCCCCTCTGGAAATACCTTGAAGCCGCCCCGGCGGATATTGTTGGGACTATGATGTGGGCGTCATCAGGTTTTACAACTACCCCGTTAGGAGGCACTTTGGAAGCGAGAGGAACCGGCAAGGATAATACCGCTACGATACTGGCGCAGGATGCAGACGCGCCCGCGGCAAAGGCCTGTGACGATTACAGTCTCGGAGTCTTTGACGACTGGTTCCTGCCAAGCGTTGGTGAACTTAATGAGATGTATTCTCATAGAACGATTATAGGAGGGTTTTCCAGCGACTGGTACTGGACCTCGTCGGAGACCAGTGCTAATTCGGCAAGGTCGATAGACTTCCAGTCTGCCGCCTTGTCCAGCTTGCTCAAGTACGCGACTCGTCTGGTTCGGCCTATCCGGGCTTTTTAACGCTTTATTCGAAAGTCCGGTTTAATACCCCGCGGCTTGCCGCACGAAGGCTCATCCTGAGGATCTTTCAAAACTGAAGTTTTGAAAGATCAGCCATTTTATATTTTGTCCGTGTTGGTCCGTGCCGTCCGTGGTTGTTTTGAATTCGGAATACCGCGATGAGAATACGGAAATGCGCCCCCCTTCCTCCTTCTTAAACTTGTTCAGCTTTTTCGCTGTCCGTAGCTTGCGCCGGAACCGTGCTTGCGCTCCCAGTGTTTCCGTATGATGTGGGACGGAAGGGGTTCCGCGCCGGGGTTGAGCAGCGTGGTGAAGCAGCCTATTTTGCAGATCTCTTCCAGCACGGCGGCGTGGTACACCGCCTCGGCGGCGTTTTTGCCCCAGGTAAAGGGGCCGTGTCCCGCTACAAGCACCATGGGCATGCGGAGGGGGTCCCTGTTTTCAAGGCGGAAAGTTTCGACAATAAGATTTCCGGTTTCCCTTTCGTAGTTGTTTTTTACCGCTTCCTCGCTCAGGTACGCGGTACAGGGAATGGGCTCGGCCCCGTAGTCGGCGTGGGTGGTGCCGAAGACCGGCACCGGTTTTCGCGCCTGCGCCCATGACGTGGCGTAGGGTGAATGGGTGTGGGTAATTCCCCGGAGGGCGGAAGAAGCGCCGGACGAAAATTCACGGTAGAGGATGCGGTGGGTTTCTGTATCCGACGACGGGTTAAGCGTTCCAAAGACGGTTTTTCCCTCCAGATCCACCACGACCATGGAAGAAGGGGCAAGTTTGTCGTAGGCGACTCCCGAGGGTTTTATGGCGAACACGCCCTTTCCGGGATCGAAGGCCGACACGTTCCCCCATGTATAGATGGCGAGGTTTCGTTTGGGTATTTCAAGATTCGCCTCAAAGGCTTCTTCCCTGATGTTTTTATAGTCGTCCATGGTACGCCGCTCCTTCTGCCCGGGAATTTTCCCTTGTCCGGGGCTTCACGCCCCGCCCTTCATGATAAGGTTCCTTTTATTCGTTTTCCCGCTGTTCCGCGAAGGCGCCGAGTTTTTTGTATTCGCGGTAGAGCCTGTCGTAAACCGGAACGAACGCGGGATTGGGATTGTAGGTGAATTCGGTGGGCGTGCAGAGCTGTTTTTGGGCCGCCGGAATGTCCGGGTAGAGCCCGGCGGCAACCGCGGCGAACATGGCCGCCCCAAGGGCGACGCTCTGATCCCCCGCCGGAATGTGAATCGGCATGTTGATGACGTCGGCGAGGATCTGCATCACAAAGGGCGATTTTCTGGCCACGCCGCCTACGCCAATGATCCCTTCAATGACGACCCCTTCTTCGCGGAAGCGTTCCGCGATGGCCCGCGCCCCAAAGGCCGTGGCTTCCGCCAGCGCGCGGTACACACGGGGCGCGTCGGACCCCAGTCCGAGGCCGGCAATGGCCCCCTTGAGGAGCTGGTTCGCGTCGGGCGTGCGCCTTCCGTTGAGCCAGTCCAGGGCGACGACGCCGCTTGAACCGGGCTCTATGAGGGCCGCCGCCTTTTCAAGTTCCGGGATGATTTTTTTTGAAACGCCCCGGACGATCTTTTCGCGGGCGGCGGCGTCAAGCTGTTCCAGGCCGGGAACGCCTTCCTTAAGGAAAATTTCTTCCAGCGGCCAGGCAAGAAGCCCCCTGAACCACGCGTACACATCGCCGAAACTGGACTGTCCCGCCTCGTAGCCTGTCATGCCGGGCACCACCGATCCGTCGACCTGGCCGCAGATTCCCCGGACGAGTTTTTCCGCCCCGGAAGGGCGCGGCGCCACGATGACGTCGCAGGTGGAAGTCCCCATGACCCGTATGAGCCAGCCGGGACGCACCCCGCCGCCGACGGCGCCCATGTGCGCGTCGTAAGCGCCCATCGCCACGGGAATGCCCTTTGGAATGCCGAGCCGTTCCGCCCATTCGGCGGTAAGGGGCCCCGCGGACGTATCGCTTGTGTATGTTTCGGTCCCCAGGCTTTTCCGTATGGGAAGAAGCCGGGGATCAAGCTGCGCAAGAAAGTCCGCGTGAGGATACCCGCCCGAGTTTTCGCCGCCGCCTGAGGAATCGGCGTAACTCCGGTGCCACATGGCCTTGTGCCCCATGGCGCAGCGGCTTCTTTTAATTGAGGGAAGATCCTTCGCCCCGGTAAGAAGGGCCGTCATCCAGTCGCAGTGTTCCATGAAGGAAGCGGCCGCGGCGGTCACCTTTGGATCTTCGGCAAAGATCCTCAGTATTTTTGACCAGAACCACTCTGTTGAGTAGATCCCCCCTTCGTACTGGGTAAAGTCCGTTCCGCCCCAGCTTTTGGCAAGTTTATTGATGCGCGCCGCCTCGGCGACCGCGGTGTGATCCTTCCAGAGAATGAACATGGCCGAAGGGTTTTCGGCAAATTCGGCGCGCAGCGCCAGCGGCGTTCCCGAAGCGTCCACCGCGCAGGGCGTGGAACCGGTGGTGTCTATGGCGATTCCCTTTACCTTCGCGGCAGTTTCCCTTCCCGCCTGTGCCGCCGCCTCGCGCACCGTTCCTTCAAGCACGTCGATGTAATCCTGCGGATGCTGGCGGAACCGGTTGGCCGCGGCGTCGCAGTAGAGCCCCTTGGTCCAGCGGGGATAATTCATCACCGAAACGCCGGCCTCGCTGCCGTCGGCGGCGTCTATAAGCACCGCCCGGCAGGAATCGGAACCGTAATCAAGCCCCAGTACATAAGCTTCACCTTTCCTGACCATAATAACCTCCGTATTCCGCGCCACATTCCCGCGGTTTATTTCATTCCCACAGATCCGGGGGGTACACTCCCTTCGCGGTAAGCTCTTCGATTTTTTTCACCGCCGCTTCCCTGTCTTCCCGGTACGTTACGCCGAACCAGTCGGAATCGGCTTCAAGCGCCTTTATCCTGATGATCTTTTCCCTGATGAGCCAGTCCGCCGCCCTGGGAATGAAACATTCGCTTTTGATGTTCCCCTTCATGTCGCGGGCAAAATCCGCGAGGAAATTGTTGAAGTACCTTTGAAAATGGGGAAGTACGCCCGCCGGAAAACCCCAGAAATTCATGGATACAGGCATGCGGGCGGCAAGATCCCGCCGTATTCCGCCGGGGCCGGTGTTGAAAATAACGCCGTCTTTTTCTTCAATAGCGGTGAGTTCCTCCACGGAGGCAAGATAGCCGTCCTTTATTTCGCAGACCCCCCGCGTCACCGTTCCCTCCGGGCTCAGGGTTTTCCTGAGCTCGTAAGGCACAATGGCGCCGTCCGCGTCCGGGCTGCCGGCAATGCCCGCAAGGTACGCGCCCATGGTCAGGTACGCCTCTCGCCCGTAGAAATCATCGGCGTTAAGCACCGTAAAAGGGCCGCCTATGCAGGATGCCGCGCAGAGCAGCGCGTGGGCGGTTCCCCAGGGTTTTGTGCGGCCGCATTGCCGCGCCCCGGCAAAAATATCGGGCGGGATGATAGTATCAAGATCCTGAAACGCAAGCTCGTATGTTACCCGCTTTTCCATGCGGGAAAGCACCAGTTCCCTGAAATCTTTTTCGATGTCGTGGCGTATGATAAACACCACTTTTTCAAACCCTGCCTTTAGGGCGTCGTACACCGAATAATCCAGCAGCACTTCCCCGTTTTTTCCTATACGGTCCATCTGCTTGAGGCCGCCGTAACGGCTGCCCATACCCGCCGCGAGAACTACCAAAACCGGTCCAGCCATACCAATTCCTTGTTTATAATGAAGATTGTCCCGGACGGAAGGCGGCGGGACCGGTTATTATTATGTACGAGAACGGGGGAAAAAACAAGACGGGAAGGCGCGGTTATGGTGATGATATGCGACATTTTTGGGAAATTTATTTATGATGTATAAAATAGTATACAGTTAATAGCATATTGACAAAAAATTGAACATTACTATAGAATAAAAGCACAAATTGGAGGTCTAATATGGCAATTGCAAAGAGTAATACAAATGATTTGGCAAGTCTTTTTAGGGAAGGTTATTTTAATATACCTCCTTACCAGCGACGTTACAGTTGGGAGGAAAAGGAACAACTAGATTTATTCAATGATTTACTTGAGGCATTTGAAACAAAATCAATTCATTTTTTAGGGACTTTATCACTTCAATTAACAAGTACCAAAGGATTTGATGCATATTATAATATTATTGATGGGCAGCAAAGGTTTACAACATTATTATTGTTATATTCTTGTCTTGCACACTTGACTACTGATAAAAGATATTTGTTATATTTGAAAAGAAATGAAAAGTATTTCCTTGAGCCAATAAATCAGGAAGAAAAAGAATATTTGCTAAAATTATTGGATGGACAGCAGCCAAAACCTACAACATATAGTCAATCTATGATGTTGCAAGCGGTTAAAGAATATACAAAACGGACACCAAAATTTATTGGGAAAGAAAAAATTAATGATTTTCTTGACCATATGCTCAATAAAACGCAATTTTTGATTTATCTTGTTGATGATTATACCGCTTCCATTAGAATGTTTGAATCTATCAATGATCGTGGTATGCAATTAGGATATTTCGATAAAATAAAATCGTTTTTTTTATATTTTTCTGATAAATACCTTAATCGTTCTATTGATAATGATATACAAGTCACTTTTGATGAAATATATCGTTTTTTTGACAATGAAGATTTAAAACTTGGTATAAATAATGATGAGACGTTACTGTTATATCATTATTTAAGCAACCCGGTCTTTTTTGAATCTTGGAGTTACACAAAATCAACTGAGAATATATTTATTGATTTAAAATCATTCATATTAGATAATGCTCAGAAAAATGTTTCAGTAGGGAAAAAATATATACAAGATTATTTACAGGATATTTCAAAATTTATTACATCTTGTCTTTCAATTGAGCAAAAATTAATAAAAAATCTTGAATATAAAGAGTTTTATCTTCTCCTTGAACCTAATCAACGCATGTATCCACTTTCAATAAGGTTTAATCAAATTGGAATATTGGATGATGTGTTGCCAATGTTGGAAAAAATTGAATTCTATTTGAAATATAAAAGAGACCCTAAGAAAGACATTTTCCGTCTTTTAGAAGAAGTAATCTCTTTTAATGGATCAAAAGAGGAGCTTTATAATATAATTAATAACAAGTTTTGTGAAATATATGAATGGCAAGAAAGCGCAATTGATATTGTCAATAATGTATCTTGGGCGGCAAAGTATGCATTGTATTTATATAATAAAACTGCATACGAACAAAATATTAATCCAACAGTATATAAAAAATTGGAAATTGAACATATTTTTCCGCAAAAACCATCTTTCCCAATTAGGAAATATGGTTTTAATGAAGATACCTACGAGCAATTGTTATGGACAATTGGTAATTATACCTTACTTGAAAAAGAACTGAATGGTTCAGAAGGTGCTACAAACAAAATACCGGAAGACAAAATCAAAGAGGATTATATTAATTCCGATATTAAAATGACACAAGAAATTAGTGTAAAATCCATGAAAGATGTAATAGAGAGAAATAATCTATTTGAAAACTTTTTAAATGACTATTTCTATTTTGAACTAAAATAATAAAATTATTGTAAGCGCAAAAACGCCGCCTACAGGAACCTGTTTTACACTTCGTTGCCAGTAGACGGCTCGGGGTTCCGTTCGCCTAGGTCGGTTGTGCCTCCCACGGTTCACTCCACCCACATTTTGTCCACCCTGTAAATGTTACGCATTTGCTTATTCAGGCCGCCAAAACATCGTAAACAGCCAGAACGATATGCGTGTTATTTCTGGCCAATTTTGCCACCCCGCCGCCATTCAAGGCAGTTCGTTTCTTCCAGACAGATGTCATCAGGCAGTCGGCAAGACCGGCTGAAGCCGTGCGATTCTGCGCGGGGGGAAGGGGATTTCCCTTCCCCCCGCTGACAGGGCTACTTTACCGCCTCAAAGCCGTGTTTGAGATCGCCTATGATGTCGTCGATGTGCTCGGTGCCGATGGAAAGCCGCACGGTGTTGGGTTTGATTCCCTGTTCCAGAAGCTCGCTTTCGCTTAACTGGGAATGGGTGGTGGAAGCCGGGTGTATTACGAGGGACTTCACGTCCGCCACGTTGGCAAGG
>JAISEB010000152.1 GCA_031264395.1 Treponema sp.
GCCCGCGCCGTCAACAACAAGGACTGGCTTGCGGATCTTAACTACATCGATTTTCTCCGCGAAATAGGGAGCCATTTTTCGGTGAACCGCATGCTGAGTTTTGAAGCCTACAGGATGCGGATGGAGACGGGGCTTTCCTTTATTGAATTTAACTATCAGCTTCTGCAGAGCTATGATTTTCTGGAACTTTACCGCCGTTACGGCTGCCGCCTCCAGATAGGCGGGGATGATCAATGGGGAAACATAGTCGCGGGAACGGAACTCATACGCCGCATTGAGGGGGCCGAAGTGTACGGCCTTACCTTTCCCCTTGTAACAACTTCCGACGGAAAGAAAATGGGAAAGACCGAAAAGGGCGCCCTTTTTCTTGATCCTGAAAAGACCCCTCCCTATGATTTTTTTCAATACTGGCGTAATGTGCAGGACGCGGATACCAGGCGTTTCCTGCTTATGTTCACGTTTCTTCCCGCCGAAGAATGCGACGCTCTTTCCGCGGAGGGAAGGAACCCGAATGAGGCAAAGGAGCGCCTTGCCTGGGAAGTGACCGCCCTGATACACGGCAGGGAAGCGGCCGACCGCGCTCTTGCAGGCGCCCGCGCCGCGTTCGGCGGCGGCGGCGACAGATCCGCCATGCCCCGCGCGGAGCTTCCCCGTTCAAGGTTTGACGCGGGTTACAATGTCGTGGAACTTTTTGCCGATGCGGGGCTTGTGTCAACGAAGAGCGAAGGCCGCCGTCTTG
Source organism: Treponema sp. (assembly GCA_031264395.1). Taxonomy (GTDB): domain Bacteria; phylum Spirochaetota; class Spirochaetia; order Treponematales; family Breznakiellaceae; genus JAIROE01. Next base: position 740 of record JAISEB010000152.1, read on the forward strand.
TTGAACAGGGCGGCGCTTTTGTCGGTGAAGATCTCTCCGCCGTTACCGACGCGGCCGCCCTTATCCGCCCGGACCGTATAGGGGAAAACGGCGAATTGCTTATCCGCGCGGGAAAAAAACGGTACTGCCTTGTTGTAGTAAAATAGAATTATTGAACAACTTCCGTTACGGGGCGCGGGTCAAGTTTAGTCCGCGGAATTATTTAACCACAAAGTCGAACAAGTCGAATAAGTTTTCATTCAAATTACTCAAAACTTGAGCCGCTTTAGCTATTCTCCCTTGGAATTTTGGTACATCCGGCGCCTTTAGCCGCGTGAGGCAAGGTACGCGGCAAGTTCTCCGGCGAACTTTTCGGCCCTGGCGATAAAGGCGCCGTTGTTTGCGAGAACCGTTTCTATGTCGCTGTTTTTTGCCGCCATTTCCAGGGCTTCGGCCTCTTTCCCAATGCCGTTTGCGCAAATTCCGTAACTTGCCCCCTTGATGCCGTGCACCGTGATGATGTAGGCGTCAAGGGTTTCCGCGCTGAATTCACGGAGCTTGTCAAGCATGGCCGGAAGATTGGCCGCGTAGGAGCCCAGGACGCGGAGGAAGGAGACTTCGCGGTTTCCCATGCGCTTTATTCCTTCCGCCCAGTCGATGCCCTGTACGGGCGATGCGGAAAAGGCCGGGGAAGACGTTTCCGTTTCCGCCTCCCCGCGCCCGGTGTTCCCGGCCGCCGTTTCTTCATCCTGTATCTTTTCCGCCTGCATGGCGGCTTCTTTGTCCCTGTTCCGCACCCATTTGTGGAGTATCGCGTCCAGTTTGGTCATGTCTATTGGTTTGGTCAGAAAATCCTGAAAGCCGTTTTCAAGGAACAGCTTGTCGTTTCCTACAATAGCGTTGGCCGTAAGGGCGATAATGGGAACGGTTTTGGCGTATGCGCCTTCCGTTTCGTTTCGTATGATGCGCACCGCCTCTATGCCGTCCATTTCGGGCATCATGTGATCCATGAATATCGCGTCGTATGTAACCGTTCCCTCGCGGACAAGGTTTACCGCCTCCCTGCCGGAACTAACGCAGTCAACGGCAAGCCCATAGGGCGTCAGCATGCCCCGCGCCACATCCAGATTGGTGGATACGTCGTCTACCACGAGCACTTTTCCGTAGGGCATGAAGATACGGTTTCTCCGGTACTGTCCCCTTTTTTCCGTGACAAAGCGGAAGCCTTCGAGGTTCTTTACCACGGCGGGGCCTATGGCTTTCCCGCCCTGCACGCCCTGGGGAATGCTCACGGTAAAGACGCTGCCCTTGCCATATTCGCTTTCCACGCCGATAACGCCGTTCATGAGTTCGGCAAGATTTTTACATATTGAAAGGCCGAGCCCTGTTCCTTCTATATGGCGGTTGCTTTTAGCGTCAAGCTGGTTATAGACCGAGAAGAGCTTTCCCATGTCTTCCTTTTTGATGCCTATTCCCGTATCTTCAACGCGGCAGATGAGCCGTATGTTTTTTTCATCGATTGCTTCCGTGGAAATGTCCAGCCATACGCTGCCTTCCCTTGTATATTTGAACGCGTTGCTTAAAAGGTTGTTGAGTATCTGCCTTACGCGGATTTCATCGCCGTAAAGACGGGAAGGCAGCCGTTCATCCACGCGGAGGCGGAAGACAATGGGCTTGCTTCCTATGCGGACCATGTTAAGGTGAACCGTGTCGTTGATGAGGCTTGCCGTATCGTATTCCAGGGGGAACAGGGTAAAGCTGCCTGATTCTATTTTGGAAATATCAAGAAGATCGTTGATGATGCTAAGAAGCACCATCCCCGAGTTGTACATTTTTTCCAGATTTTCCCGCGTGTCTCCGGCAAGGTTTTTTCCCAGTTCAAGTTCTCCCAGCCCTATAATAGCGTTGAGGGGGGTGCGGATTTCGTGCGACACATTGGCAAGAAAATCGGCCTTGGCCCTGGTTGCCGCTTCCGCCTTTTCCCGTTCGCGTTCGTAGATGCGCGCCTGGTACTTGATAATGAATCCAATGAAAATGCCGGAGACAAGAACGGTCTGTATATGATCCACATACCTCTGAAAATCCCGCATAAAGGGAATGACGGCGCCGGGCCAGGTTTTTCCGATGAAGTAACAGGCCAGTATCACCACAATGTTGAGCAGCGACATGAAGAAACATTCCCATCCCCTAAGGAGAAGGAAGTTAAGCGCGATGCCAAGGCAGAAATAGCCTGTCATGCCGCTGTCTATGCCGCCGCTTGTAAAGTAAATTGCCGGAAGAAGGATCTCGCAGAAACTTATGAGGCCAATCCGTATTACAACGGCGAAGATCCCGAATTTATTGCAGAGCCAGAAGGCGGCGAAAATGATCAGCATCATTGCCGCCATTACCATTACCGACAATGCCGATACGCCTTCGATGATCCGGGCGGCGGCCGACGCCGCGCATCCGGCGATGCCGAATACCAGAACGAGGTTGAAAATACGGCTGTAAAGGGGAAGTTCTTCCGAAAATATGTACCGGAAAACAAATTTTCTCAAATTTCTTATCATGATAGTACGGATAAGCCTAACCTTATTGACGGTTAAAATCAACAACTTCGCCCTGAATTTAACCACAGACCTTTCGGACAGAACGGACTTTTGGTTTCAAATTTATATTTTGTCCGGGAACATCAGAGGTAGCGCTTGGGCTCCCTGTTTTTTACAATGGCGTACAGTTCTATGTACCGTTTGGCGGTGCTGGCGGCTATTTTTCCAAGCAGCACTTCTTCAACCTGAAAAAGACCGACTTCGCCCGACATGAGCACGACTATGCGTATGGGCTTTTCTTCGCCCCGCTTTATGAGCACGTTGTTAATGGAATTGGCGGAGTACTTGTGTATGTCCCCGACCCTGGGGCTTCCGGCCATGGCCATGGGGATGCGGGCGCGGCCCTTCTTCATATCGCAGCCGTCCGCCACAAGGATTACCCCGGCCTCAAGGGAATGGATCACCCGGTTTCCCATGTGGCCCGAGATCCCTTCAAGGGCAAGGGAGCGGATGATTACCCGCTTCTGCATATCGCCGCCGTAGAGTTCGGCAAGCATGCGGTCCATAATGGGAAAGGAAACATACACGCTGTGCAGTTCATGATCCTGCCTGCTTACGGACATTCCAAGATCGTGAAGAATCGAGGCAAACAGCACCGCGGTAAGGCTGTCTTCAAAGGAGCCGCTTTCCTCGGTTTCAAGGCTGGTCCGTATATTCGCGTCCCTGAGCAGTCTCATCATGATCACCGCGTTAAGGGCGACTGTCCGCATGTGCACCGGCCCGTGGTCGTTGTAACCTATCCGCTTGATGGAAACCGTGTTGGCGTAATCCTGAAGCGCCTTGATCTCCGGGTCGGCCATGAGGAGCCTTGCCGCCGCCTCGGCCTTTCCCGGCGGTACAAGAGCGTGCACCGCCTCGATGATCTTTTTTTCAAGCTGTTGTTCTTTGGCAGATCTCATTTTTGAATCACTTTTCTACTGTATGCATGTACCGCGCGTATGCGCCGCATGTGCGCGGCCGCATGCCCTGGCGCGCATACGCGCGTTCTCCTATATTTCAGGGGCGTGTTCCAGAAGGTACTCTTCGGCTTCCCTGCTCCACAGCCCGTTATGGGCGGCGCAGATCTCCGCGAGTTTTCCGTAGAAGGGGCCGAGCCCGTCCTTTGCCTCTTTCGCCTTTTTGGCAAAGTCCTCTATCGCGGCAAGTTCGAGTTTTTTGCCGGTGTAGATGAGTTTTTTCCCGCCGGGGATCTTGTCAAGGTTAATGGTAGTTTCCCCGACCGCGTCAAGGCCGCCGACATGGGTGATCATGAAGACGGGATTAAGCGCGCCTTCCGACATCATCGCAAGGGCTTCCCGCATGTCGCTGGTGTTGCCCCCCGACGTTCCTGTAAGATGGTGGGATTCGTAGTGGACATTGTAGAAGTTCATCATCGCCGAAAGCCCCGTGTCCGTGGGACCCGCGAAAAAGTTAAGGCACCCGTCGTGGCCCAGCAGCCTTCCGCCAAGTTCTATCACGGGCTTTACCGGGGCGAAGACAAAAACATCGTCAAAGAGCTTTCCCCCGTTAAGATCCTTCAAGTGCGAAACAGGATCGGCAATATCCCTGGTGTTTACATAGTGAAGCTCCACGCCGTTTTTTGCCGCCTCTGCTTTTGTAAGGAGCTCTGCGGCCCTTGTAAGGCGCGAATCGTCTATGTCCGTTACGATGACGCGGGAAGGTTTGCGCGGGTTGTGGATTGCGTAATCGATGGCCCCCAGCCCCATGGGCCCCACCGAGGCAAGGAGGGCAAGGGAGCCGCCTTGTACTATGCCCATGTCGTGGACATAGGAGCCGTTGGTGGTGTGGTACTGCGCGTGAAAGGCCCCTATGACGCAGGAGACAGGCTCCGCGAGGGAACCCATGAAGAAGTTGCTGCCCTGATAATTCAGAAGGCAGTCCATCTCCATTACTTCGGCGGGGATGATGATCCGGACGGCGTCCCCTCCCGTGTATTCGTATGAATAGCCGGGCGACCAGAGCGTCGGTTTTCCGTCTTTATCCGGATAGTTGAGCGCCGGCTGTATGGCGAACTTTTCACCGGCCCTGAATTTGCCGGCCCACTTTTTCCCCACGTTTTCAATGATCCCGCAGAATTCATGGCCTATGATAACCGGCCGTTTTGAAAGATCCCACCGTACGCGCTTGTGGGAATTGCCCATCATGGCAAGTTTGTGGCTTGACATGCAGATTGAATCGGAAACAACGCGGACGATGATCTCATCATCCTTCATTTCGGGAAGTTCAAATTCTTCAAGCCTGAGATCGTTTACCCCGTAGATACGGACCGCCCTGGTTTTCATAACAGCTCCTGTACAGCTCCTGTTTGTTCTGCAATTCATTATAGTATATTTACCGGCCATATGACAGTGCCGGAAACGGTGAAAAAGGCGGAAGATCCGGCGGCCCCGTTTATACGCCGAAAAGCTCCGCGGCTTTTTTCATGTTGCCGATGACCGGTACGGAAAAGGGGCAGCGGTTTTCACAGCTTCCGCAGGAAACGCAGTCGGAACCGTGTTTTTCAAGGGAAAGGTAATGCTGAACGGCCGGGGCCGGGATATTGTCCCTGTGCAGGGCCGCTATGTCGAGGTATTTGGTAACCGCCGCGACGTCTATGGAAACGGGGCAGGGGAGGCAGTGGTTGCAGTACATGCAGTTTCCCTTGAAGCCCCCCTGGTAGGTTTCGATTATGCCGCTGTAGTCCCTTTCCTCGTCGCTCATGTCAAGGTACGCAAGCGCCCCGGAAAGCTCTTTCATGCTTTGACAGCCAAGAAGGACGCTTGCCACCGCCGGCCTTGTAAGGGCGTAGTGTATGCACTGGGCCGTTGTCATGGGAGCGCTGAAGGGGGTAAATTCCGCGGAAAGGAGCTTGCCCGCGCAGAAGGTCTTCATCACGGTAATGCCCACTTCCCTTTCCGCGCAGATCCGGTAAAGCGCGGCCCGGTTTTCGTCAATTTTGAAACTGAAACCGGTTTTCAGCCTGTCGCCGTCAAGGAGTTCGAAGATGTCCGATTCGGGCGGCGTCATGTCGAAGACCGGATTAACGCTGAACATAATAAGATCGACGCAGCCTGATTCGGCAATGCGCCTGCCTGTGACGCTGTTGTGGCAGCTTGCCCCGATGGCCCGGATGATTCCCCGTTTTTTAAGATCACGGGCGTATTCGAGCAGCTCCCCTTCGAACACGCTTTGGTAATCGCCGGGGGTATCAACAAAGAAGAACATGCCGAAGTCAACGTAATCGGTGCCCAGATCGGCGAGGAGGCTTTCAAAATATTTTTTGCAGATCGCAAGATCGCGGCTTACATCGTTCTGTTCGTGTATGTCCGTTGAGCCTATGTGCCCCTGTAAAAGAACCTTTTCGCGCCGCCCCCGCAGCGCCCTTCCTATGTTTTCCCGGATTTCTTTTCCCGGCATGAAACAGTCGATGATGTTGACTCCGGCGTCCATGGCGCCGTGTATGACTTCTTCCACAACCGGATACGGATGTTGCGCGATCCCTTCTTCACCAAGCCCTATGACGCTGGCCTTGATGCCGGTTTTGCCTACTTCACGGTACTGCATACGCCGCATTATACACCAAAAGACGGCGGTTGTAAGGGTCCCCTTCCGCCTGTATAATGCGCTTATGGTTATCGATTTTCATTCACATATATACCCCGATAAAATAGCGGCCAGGGCGGTGGAAAACATCGGGGAATTTTACCGCATTCCCATGGCCTGCGACGGGACCGTGGCAAACCTTGCCGCAAGCGGGCTAAGGGGAGGCATAGACCGCTTCGTTGTTTTTTCGGCTGCCGCCGCTCCCGCGCAGGTCCCCGTTATCAATGACTACATTGCCTCCGTCGTAAAGGAGCGGGAGGGAAAGAGCCCCGCCTTTACGGGCCTTGGGACGCTGCACCGGGACATGGAAGATCCCGCCTCTGAAATTGAACGCATCGCCCGGCTGGGCCTTAAAGGGATCAAGCTGCACCCCGACATGCAGAAGTTTGACATAGACGACAAAAAAATGATGGATATGTACGCGCTGCTTGAAGGCCGCATGATCGCCGTTTTTCATACCGGCGATTACCGCTACGGCTTTTCGCATCCCGCGCGGCTTGCCCGCGTGCTTGACGCCTTTCCCCGCCTTACCGCCGTGGCGGCGCATTTCGGCGGCTGGTCGCTTCACGATCTTGCCCTGGAATACTTCAGGAACAGATCCTGTTATTTCGACGTTTCAAGCTCTATTCCCTATACCGGCCGCGAAAGGGCCCTTGAGCTGATACGGATCTACGGGGCGGAGCGCATCCTCTTTGGATCCGATTTTCCCATGTGGGACCCCGCCTCCTGCCTTGACGAATTTAACTCGCTCCGCCTCCGCGACGACGAACGGGAATTGATCCTGTACAAGAACGCCCTCCGCATCCTGGGGGAAGGCTAGTTCCTCCCGGCCGCGTCCTTAAAGGCGGTCCAGATGAGCGAATGGGCCTCGTCGGCTTCGGCGCCGATGTTCTGTATCATCTCCATGTCGGTGTTAAAGCCGTCGGGCAGGGTAAGGAATTCCCGGTATTCTGCGGAAATAAGGGGATCCGAAGCCCTGTAGGTGCTGTAGTAGCCCAGGAACTCAAAACACTCCGCCCCGCGCCGCGCGTCCATGATGTAGTCGAGGAAGGCGTAGGCGGCGGCTGAATTAGGCGCCGCCGAAGGGATGAACCCGGCCATGATGCCGAACCCTATGCCTTCTCTGGGGAAAACGACGCGGAAATCGGGCCGCGCCATTTTTGCCTGGGTCACCTGCGAAGTGTACATTACCGCGGCGCTTATTTCCCCGGAAATCAGATCGTCCTGTAAATTGTCGTCGCGGATAAGGCGGATGTTGGGCGCAAGCGCAAGGAGCCGTTCCCCGGCGCTTCTGATGTCGGCGGTATTTTCGGTGTTGTAGCTTTTACCCAGGGTCTTGAGCGCCATGCCGTTGATTACCCGGTGGTTTTCTATGATCCCCAGGTTTCCGGCAAGGGAACTGTCCCAGAGGTCGCCGTAGCCCGTAATGCCTGTCCTTACCCTGGCGGGGTCGTACACAATGGTCTGCACTCCCGCGCCGTAGGGAACGGTGTATTCGTCCAGCGGATCGTAGAACTGCCTCTGGTAAATGGGATTGATGTTGCGGTAATTGGAAAGACGCGATTTGTCCAGTTTCTGTACGAGCCCTTCCGCGATGGCCGTTTCGATAATGTAATCGTCGGCGATGACAAGATCGTAGCCGCCGCCCTTTGCCGCGGCAAGCCTTGTGAGCATGGTTTCGTCATAATCAAAATTGACGTAGTTGATCCTGTATCCTGTGTCCCTTTCAAATCCGTCGAGGATCTCCTGGGGGAACATGTCGGTCCAGGTAAAAAGGGTGAATTGTTTTCCGGCGTTTTCCTTTGAGGG
>JAISEB010000200.1 GCA_031264395.1 Treponema sp.
GGCAGACTGAACGAGCCTCCGCAGGGCTTTCCCCGCGGAGGCTCATCTTGCCGGACGCAACCCACCGTGCCAAGTAAAAAATGAGCCTCCCCGCCGCAAACAAGTTTGCGGCGGGGTATTAAACCCCACTGCGAATAAGCCGGAGGCATAACGCTTCCATGGCAAATGGTTGTTGCGGAGGCTATATGGCGACTTCTTTTCTCGCCTTTAATTCAGTTGAATTTACATATCCGTCCCAAATAAACCCGGCGCTGCGGGAGCTAAACTTTGAAATAACACAAGGCTGGACAGGCGTAACCGGAGAAAACGGCGCGGGAAAATCGACACTGCTGCTCCTTGCGGCAGGACATTTACAGCCTGACACTGGAAATATACGCCGCCCGAAAGACAGCCTCTACTGCCCTCAGCACACCGATGACATACCTGAATACTGGGAAGAACTTTTTTTTGCCGCCGATAACGCCGCGGGCCGCCTGCTGGACAGACTGGGAATAGAAGCCGATTGGCCGTACCGCTGGGAGACACTAAGCTGCGGGGAGCGGAAACGCTTACAGGTGGCGGCGGTTCTCTGGCAAAACCCCGCGCTGCTGGCGATGGACGAGCCGACAAATCATCTGGATGCCGAAACCCGGACGCTGGTGCGGGAAGCGCTAAAAAACTATCGCGGAATCGGCCTTTTGGTGAGCCATGACCGGACACTGCTGGACGAACTCTGCGGAAACTGCCTGTTCCTTAGGGACGGGACTGTAACACTGAGACCGGGCGGAGTGTCCCGGGGGCGCGTGGAGGAAGAACGGGAACGGACGGAACAGCGGGATGCCCGAAAAAAACTCCGTGACGAAGGAGACAGGCTCGCGGCGGAAGCGGACCGGAGGCGGCGCGCGGTGGAATCCAGCTCCAACCGGCTTTCAAAGCGGCGGCTCGATCCCAAAGACCATGACGGCCGGGGAAAAATCAACATGGCCCGGCTTTCCGGCAAAGATACGGCGGCAGCCAACTTGTATAAACGAATGAAAAACCGGACTGAAAAAGTGGAAGCCGCGCTGGGAGAAGCCGCCAATCCCCATGATCGCAAGCGGGGCCTTACGCTGACCGGAGAACGCGCCCGCAGAGACCGCCTCTTTTTACTCGAAGCGGGAAAAATACCGCTGGGAGACGGACGCGCGCTCTGCTTCCCGGAGTTGACGTTGCAGCCGGACGACAGAATCGCGTTGACAGGGCCCAATGGCGCCGGAAAATCGACACTGATCCGGCACATACTCCCGCTCGTCCCCGCGCCCGCGCTCTATCTGCCCCAGGAACTGAGCGCGGAGGAAAGCCGCCGCATCCTGGAGGCGGCGCTTACGGAAGAGGAAACCGTTTTGGGGGCGATACTTTCCCGCTTTTCCCGGCTTGGCTCCGATCCGCGGCTCCTTTTCCGGTCGGCGATGCCAAGCCCCGGCGAGATACGGAAGCTGGTGATAGCCCGCGGTCTCCTGTCCAACCCCTCGCTAGTCATCATGGATGAACCCGTCAACCACCTGGACATGAACTCCGTGGAACTGCTGGAGGAGGCGCTGACCGGCTATGCTGGCGCTCTGCTGCTGGTAAGCCACGACGAACTGTTTTTGAGCCGCCTAATCACCAAAGAATGGCGCGTTTCCACACGGGGAGGGGATTCATCGCTAACGGTAGAGTCCGCCGGTTTTTAGAGTATGGTAAGAATATTTAAGAAGGCGGGCGCATTGATCCAGCAATTATACTTTTAGAAAATTTATGGTAAAAAGGAACAGGTAAAGAAGTAAGAGGTAAAAAGGAATAGTCAAAGACCACCGGCATAGCCGGTGGCTTGAGGAAGCCCACTTAAAGGGGGCTAAAAATTTAGATGCCCTTGCTCTCCCGTCTCTAGTTTCTCTTGGTTCTGGATGTACTCCCGGATTTGTTTTTCATCCAATCCTACTGTGCTGGCACAGTAAGCTCTTGTCCAAAAGCTTTTGTTTGTAAACCCTTTTGGCTCACGCCCTGACAATTCTTTGTTTATCCTTATCGCGCTTTTGCCTTTTAGATACCCAATTGTCATCGCTATACTGTATTTGGGCGACACTGATATACACATATGTATGTGATCTGTCATCGCGTGTGCCTCCAAAATTTCTATGCCTTTATACCGGCATAGTTCCCGTAGGATTTCTCCTATCCTCTTTCGTAATTTCCCGTACAGCACCTTCTTTCGGTACTTGGGGACGATTACCACATGGTACTTACATTCCCATTTGGTATGTGCTAGACTTTGCCATTCTTTCATATGTACTCCTGTTTTGCCTTCTCAGGGGATCTCTCAGGAGTACATTATATTATTTCTTTGTTCGAATCACGCAAAACACGGCATAGCCTTTTCAAGTCTCACCGGCATAGCCGGTGGTTTAATCAATTATAATGAAGCAGGGAAGGAACACACTGTGGGTATAGAGGGGAATAACTGCCGGTTGAGGCATAGGGTACGGCGAGCATTTCGGAAAACATGTTGTTTTTCCAAGAACTTATTCAACCACTTCAAAGCATTTAATATGGCATTTTTTTATATTAATTACGGCTTCGTTTAGGTGATCATCATACTTTGTGAATCACCTCCCAAATTACTAAGACTTTGGGTACCCAGCACCCTGATTCCCAGCGCGTAAATCGGTATGCCAACTTCCGAGATAATGGCATTCAACTGGTCTTTGGTAAATCTGCTGTTCAGATCCCTCCCGTCAGAAACTATTATCACTATCTTCCGTTCATCGGGACGCCGCTGTACCTTTCTTAGAACAGTTAATATAGAATCGTACAGTCTCGGCTGGGCCGCGGTCACTTCAATGGAATTTATCAGGGATGGATCTATGCTCTCTTTGCGCTGTTCCTCAAAAACAACGGTTGCTTCTTCGCCTATTGAATACAAAGAAAGCTTATCCGTTTCTTTCATTGTCTCTATGAATTGCAAAATAGCGTTTTTTTGAAAGTCTAACGGTTCCCCCTCCATGATTCCATTGTTTGAAAAAATAATGCTGTAATTGATTGGCAGTTCCCGCATGGAAGAAGGGGTTATTGTCGCCTTAACATCCGCGTCCATTGAATCTATTCGAAAACTGAAAAGGCCGGGCGCGAGACCGGCTATGACTTCGCCGTTCCTGTTCTCAACAACCGCATAGACGGTCATATTGGGAAAATCATTGGAAACAATCTGATCGACTTTCACCGACAGGGCGCTCTTTTCTTCCTGGGCGCTTAAAAAACCTGCCAATAAAATCATCACACACAGACAAAATCCGCATAAAAACGGCAATCGGACTTGATTAGCCATATCACCTCCACTATAACAATTTAATTTTATAGGTATTATCCCCAAGCTGGATAATATCTCCGTCTATAAGAGTGGTTTTGACGGTCTCGGCGCGGTTCACCTTCATCGAAACAGGGTTATTTCCCAAATCTACGATAGTACACATGCCATCGGCAATCGTAAGATACGCATGCTGCCTGCTTAAATTTCCGTCCAGAATCCTGATTTCACAGTCCGACCCGCTGCCGATAAATGACTTGCCCTCGTGAATAGTATATATTTTTTCTACCCGGTTTTCATTGAACCTGACCAGCCAACCGCACAGCGGCGCGAGACAAACCGGACAATATTTCCATGACGGGTCCATCAAATGGCCTTCAGGACAGTATTTAAACCACATATAACCCCTCTAAAAAATGGTATTCGGCTACAGAATCTGATAAATCCATATCGTGCCGGAATTATCCCTACCGTTTTCGCCAATGCTAAATTTGACAAGTCCGGAATTTTCCTTTATTTCCCCCTCGTCAAACACTGCAAATAAATTCCTCCACCGGTTCTTTGTGTCTATGCCGTCAACGTCTAAAACATGGGACTGGGCGCCCTCTATCGTCACTTCCACCGTGTAGTTACCCCGGTGAATATCGGTTCGGCGGATAATGAGCGTTTTTCGACCTTTAATGATATTCTTCATTTGAAACTGCATGGAACCGCCAATCCAGCGTTTGACGGTATCGTGGACCAAAACTCCGTCAGGATAAAAAAACGCCTCGTTGGAAGTGGAAGGATGGGAACAATCAAGCAACTCAAACTGGTGGCTTTCAATAGATTCCCTGGAGCCTAGTTCCACAATATCAACAAGCGTATACCGATCCTCCCCGAAAAGCAGGATATGGGGCATGGTATAGCTGATATATTTTATGTCGTCGCTGCTTATCTCTTTGGCAATCAGGGTTTGCCTTAGTCCTTCCATCACCGCACGGTGCGCTTTAAGAATATAATCAATTTCTTCATAGCTGTTATTGTAACTTTTAAGGCGATCCCCCAGTTCATACATGGCGGTCCGCGCGGCTTCGTAGTTGCTTTTCACGGTGTAGCGCCGCCCGTCGTCCGCGTGTTCCCGCTCGTATTCGGCTATCTCAAAAAGAACCTGGTGGTCAAGGTCAAAAAGAGGGGTAATTAAATGAATAACATCATCAAATGAGACGCCGGCGCATTGCACGATCATTTTAGCGGTCATGGCGGAACTTTGAAGGTTTCTTAGAGAAATCAGGGGTAAAACCTCATACCCCGAAGCCGCCACCGTCCGGGTATAATCCAGCAATTCCACCAAAAATTTATGAAGGTAGGTGGAAACACCTTTTTTAGTACGCGAAGCCCACGGCACAAAACGGTAATCAAGGGTATTAAAGCCCGGATCAGTAAAATCGTCGTTATTTTTTATTTCATGAAGCCCGCCCCCTTCATCCTCTGATAATTGGATACGCGCCAATTCAATCTCGATATCCGGCTCC
>JAISEB010000226.1 GCA_031264395.1 Treponema sp.
CTTTACATCAAGCAGCACAGCATCAACTGCGTGGCCGCGGCAATGTACGTCCTGACCTGCGCCGACAGGCGGCTTTTTCCCGAGGAGGAAGCGGAGGCATTTGTCTCGCGGCTTTTCTCGGGCGCGGCCCGGGCGCCCCGGATGCCGAAGACTCGTCTCCCCGAAGAAGACGGCCGCGCGGTGCGGGAGCACATTCTGTCCATGTACCGGCGTTTTATTGAAGAGGGGCGCGGGGCGAAAACCTGGGAAACGCCTCTGCTTGATTTTCTCCGCTCCCTTCCGGAAAAAAACGGCAAAAACAACTGAGCTTGTTCCAAAACCCGGTTGGTTTTGGAACAGCCTCAACTATAAAAAGGAGGCCTTCAATGGCGGGTATGCGCACAAACGGTGAAAGAACGGTTTCGGAAGGCGGGGCGGAATTCTCCCGCGTAACGGAACTGGGAGGGCGGGAAGCGACGCTTCTTGAAAACGGAATGCTCCGCGTCATGATAGACGACCAGGGGGGAATGATCCCCGAGCTGTCGGCCGTCCGGGGCAGGAGCCGCGTCAACGCCCACTGGCTTCCCTGGTTCCGCTCAAATTCGGGGAAGCCCTTCGGCGCGGCGGAGGAGAAGTTCTGGAAGGCGGGCCTTCTCTACGACATAGCGGGAAATTTCCCCTGCGCTCCCAGTTTTGGTCCCGGCGGTAACGGCGGCGGCGTCGAGATCCCCGTTCACGGGTGGACCGCGAACCGCCTCTGGCGCTTTGTTACAGGCGGAACGGACGGGGAAAGCGGCGCGGCCTTCGCCGTTTCTGAAATGGAAAGCCCGGAGGGAAGCATGCCCCTTTCGTTCAAAAAGACAGACGCCGTTGTACCTGGCGAAAGCGTTCATTACGCAAGCCTTGAAATAACGAACAGGGGAAAAATCGATCTTGAAATATGCTGCGGCTGGCACAACACCCTGGGGGCCCCTTTCCTGCAGCCGGGCTGCCGGATTTCCGGAGCGGCCGGCCGCTGGAGCACGCCGCCTAAAGGAGGCGAATTTGACGAGACGACGCGGCTCGTACTGGACGCGGAATTTGCCTCGCTCGCCGAAGCGCCTCTTGCCGGCGGCGGAAAGGCCGACCTTTCGCTTGTTCCCGGTCCCACAGGCTACACCGATTTCGCGTGCGGCGTCATTCCCGCGTCGGCGCATCTGGGCTGGTCCTCCCTTGTCAATCCGGCTCTCGGCCTTGCCTACGTCTGTTTCTTTCCGGGAAAAGCCGCCGCCGCTGAGGACGATATTGTCCTCCGTTTCAACGATCTCTGGATGCAGTACGGCGGCCGGAATTTTACCCCCTGGGCTCCCTGTGAAGGGGGAACCGATCTTGCCTACTGCCTGGGCACGGAAAACGCCGCGGCGGCCTTTGCCTACGGCCTTGAATATTCACGCGAAAGGGGGGAAGTCTTGGGCGCGCCCGCCGTCGTGATTATTCCCGCGGGGAAAAGCAGAACCCTCCGCTACGGCACGCTCTTTGCCCCCTACGGCGAAAAGATCCTTGACGGGGGAATCGCCGCCGTTGAAGGCGGGGACGGCATCCTCGCCTGCGGGGGAAAAGGAGGAACGGCGCGTTTCGGCGCGGACGGGGAATTCAGGGTTCTTAAAAAGATCGAAAGACGCACGGGCAGCGCCGGTTAGCGCGGCGCTTGTCGCGGGGTTTCGCCTTCGGCAAAATTCCCGGGGCAGGCCCGCGTTCCGGCGCTTTCCTCAAAGGCCCTCCAGAGGGAATCGGGAAGGCCGCCGGGGGCGGAAGGGGGAGGCGGGGCGTACACGGTAACAGTTTCCCCCGTCTTGAAAACGGGAAAGGAAAGGGAGCGGGCGTGCAGCCGTATGCCGCCGCCCTTTTCACTGCGCCGCGCGCCGTATTTCAGATCGCCTTTGATGTGCAGATCCAGCCGGGCAAGCTGCGCGCGGATCTGGTGGCGACGGCCTGTTAAAAGTTCAATCTCAAGAAAAAGATAACGGTCTCCTTTTCCCGCGATGCGGTAGCGGAGGGCGGCCCGTTTCCGCCCCGGCCCATCCTCGTCAAAGGCGGCGCTCTTTGACGGGCCGGCCTTGATCCAGTGCACAAGTTCCCCGCTTTGGGGAATTTCCCGGCCGGGCATTTCGGTAACGGCCCAGTACATTTTTTTGATGCCGCCCTCCCCGCCTTTTCCTTCGGAATGTTCGGCAAAGGCCCTGCCCAAAAAGGCAAGGGCGTCCCTGTTTCTCGCGAAAAGAACGCAGCCCGAAACGGGAACGTCAAGGCGGTGCACGGTAAAGAAGGGGCCGCCCAGGCGTTCCCCAAGGAGCCGGGGCAGGCTGGTCATGGACGGGGAACAAAGAGGCTCGGATGATTCGCCGGGCGCCTTGTTTACCACAACGCAGTCGCCGTCAACAAAAACCGTTTCCATCAGTCAAGAAGCCCCAGCCGTATTTTTTCCGCGACAACGCGCCCCGCCGATTTAAGAAGGGCTTCCCGCGAAAGCCGCCCGTCTTTAAGGGCCGCGAGGATGGCGGCGTGCGTCTTCCTGAGGGTGGAAGGCCAGGCCATGATCATGTCCGCCCCGGCGGCAAGGGACGCGGCGGCGGCCTCTTCGGGATCAAGGCCCGAAATCCGGACGGCGCCCATGGAAAAATCATCGGCGATAATAATGCCCCCGAAACCCAGGCCGCCCCTGAGCCACCCTTCCATAACCGGCCGGGAAAGGCTGGCGATGCGCTCCCCGTCCAGGGCGGGAACAAGCGCGTGCGAAACCATGACGGCCGGAACGCGGCCGCCTTTGATGAGCGCGGCAAAGGGAGACGTCATTTCCGCCAGAGCCGCCCTGTCTTTCCCCAGCGCCATGGAGGCCAGGTGGGGATCGGTTCCGGTGTTGCCGGGAAAATGTTTCAGCGTACAGGAGATCCCCGCCCTTTCCATGCCCCGCATAAAAGCCGCCGAGGCGGCCCCGACAAAGAGGGGATCTTCCCCAAAGGACCTGCCGTCAAGAAAGGAAAGGTTTTCGGCGTCAAGAACCTCCGTGACCGGGGCAAGGTTCACCGTGATCCCAAGCGCCCGTATTTCCGTTCCCGATTTGAAGGCGGCTTCCTCAAGCGCGGCGAGCGCCGCCGCTTCCCCTTCCCTGCCCGCCAGATCCCGCCAGAAGGTGGCGGCAGGAAGCCGCGAGACGCCGGGGCCGAAGCGGTGTACCGGGCCGCCTTCATGATCCACCGCGATGAGGGGGGGAATGCCCGGAACCGCGTTCATCCTTATAAAGGAAGCGCATTCGGCAAGGAACGCCTTTACATCCTCTTTTTCCGCGTTCAGATTGTACCTGAAAAGCACAAGGCCTCCCGCGGGACAATCCTCAAGGAGCCCCTTCATGGCGCCGCCGAGGCTGCGGCTGCCGTCCAGACCCGAGAGGATCACCAGCGCGGCAAGGAGCCTGTCGTCAAGGGCGGAGACAATGGCGGCGGCGCGGACGGCGGCATGGTCTTCATACGGAGACGCCCACGTCCCCGTGACAAACCACACGGACAAAAGGACGGAAAGGCACGCGTTAACCGGAAAAACGGCAGGACGGGGCGGGGCGCTCATTGCGTACAACCTGTCACGCGGCATTGTGCCCGCCGGAAAGAGGACGGCGCTTTATCAGCCTGAAAGACCAGTACAGCATATTAAGGAAGATGCCCATGAACAGCGTCAAACCCCAGGCGCGGGGATGTTCGGCGGGGTTTATCACGCTGTCGCCTATGTCGCTTAACAGGGGGAACGGTTCGG
>JAISEB010000259.1 GCA_031264395.1 Treponema sp.
GCGGCAAGATCCCAGGAGGACATGAGGCCTATGTCGGGCACCAGAGAGGGGGTGGTCATGCCCCAGCAGTCGCACATCGCCGTAATGTTGATAAGCAGATTGATGAAGAAACGGTTTTCGGGCTCAAAACAGTCAAGCACCGTTTTGGTACAGAGGGCAAGGCCTTTTTGAAAATCAAAGTAACTTGCATCGGTAAGGGTTATCGCCCCGGCGGGACACACCTTGAGGCAGTGCTGGCAGAGGGTGCAGTTGTGGAAATTCACCTCGTATTCGTTTTTACTGTTGAACGAATTGGCCCGGTGGTTGCAGGCGTCAATACAGGCGTCGCAGTGGACGCATTTTGCCGCGTCCCACGTAAGCCCGCCTTCAAGGCCGTGCTGTTCGCGGCGGGTCCTGTCGCTGACGCAGCCCATGGAAATATTTTTGACCGCCCCGCCGTACGCGCAGCAGCCGTGTCCCTTGACGTGGGCCAAATCGATAAGGAAATCGGCGTCGTGTACAAGGCCCGCGATGTCGACGTGTTTGAAACTCTTCCAGTCAACTTCCTTTGTGTAGATGTATTTCCCCAAATGGCCCGCCGCCTCCAGAACGGGCGCGCCGAGGCTTTCCTGCGTATAACCCCGGTGTTCGGGATGGCGGGACGCAATATAATGATCGGTGAAAAAACAGTTTCCCCCGTGTTCCTTTACAAAGGCCGCGAGGATGCGCATAAACACGGGCGGAACGGTGGAATAGCCGATTTCTGATCCTACGTGAATTTTTATTACAACATTTTTGTCTTTTACCCTGTCCCCAAGGCCGCTCTTTTCAAGCTGGCGGCCGAATTTGCTGGGCAGGGTCTGGCCGGCCTCATAGGCCGTGTACGCCATATCGGAAAAATACACCTTCGACATAAATACTCCCTCTCTTCAATAAAATGATATAGCGGATTGTAATTGTTAACGTTCAGGTTAAGTCAAGGGGTGATTGCCTCCCGCAATCACCAAGGGAGTTTTGCGGTAAGGCGCGTATGCTTCGCGCTGTGCGGGCTTTGGAGGCTATGGGAATTCAAGCGGGCCGTGCGAGGGGCCGAAGAACCGCAAAACTCCGGGCGGCGCCAGAGGCGCGGGGTGATTGCCTCCCGTAACCGCAAAAAACCGCCGAAAATGAAAGGGGGGCGCGATGGAAAAACGGGCGGGGCGGAAACTCATTGGGCTTACCGGAATGTACTGCGCGGGGAAAAATTTTGTGGCCGGCCTGCTGGAAAAACGGGGGCTTCCGGTGCTGGATGTGGACAAGCTGGGCCACGCCGCCCTGGACGCCGGGCGCGAAGAGGTGCTTGCCCGTTTCGGCCCCGGCGTTCTGGGAGACGATGGAAAGATAAACCGGCGCGCGCTGGGCGAGGCGGTCTTTGGGAAAGAGGCGGAACTGGCCGCCCTTGAGGCCATTGTTCATCCCGCGGTAAACCGCATGACCGAAGCCTGGGTGGCGGAACAGGGGGGAAGCTGCGTGATCAACGCGGCGCTGATCCATAAGTCATCCGTCTTCAACAGGCTTGACCGTATCATACTGGTGGAGGCTCCTCTTGTGACCCGCGTCCTGCGGGCAAAAAGACGCGACGGGCTTTCCTGGGCGGGCCTTGTCAAACGTTTCAGAAGCCAAAAAGATTTCCGCTCTCAATATTTACCGGGAAAAGCCGATATATACAGAGTGGAAAACCGGGGTTCTTTTCCTTTATGCGCCCGGTTTTTGAGGGAGAAATTGGAAAACCGGATAGACGAGATCTTGTCCGGAGAGGGGATGGTGCGTTAGATCATGGAAAAGAAAAAGATCATTCTGGTTGCGGTTTCTGTCGGCGTATTTCTGGTCATTGCCATCAGCGCCGCCATATTGATAGTTACGCCCAAAACGTCCGGGACCGCCGTCGCGGCCGTCCGCCCCGCTTCGCCGGGGCTGCCCCGTGACTACAGGATCCCTGAGGCCGCCTCCCGTCCGTCCGGCGGAATACCCGGCGAAGGCGCGGGGCCCGCGTCACTGGACGCGGTGGACATGGTGCGGAACGCCGACGGCATACAGGGAATTCAGTCTCCGCCCAGAGCGACGGCCATACAGGAAAACTATTTTTACATCAACGGTGAAAACGCCGAAGATTCCTACCGCGTCGAGGCAAACGACACGGAAGCCCCTCCCTCCAGAGTGGTGATCACCGTTCCCAAACCGACCACGGCGGCGGTTCCCGATGTGCCCGTTCCGGTACGGGCGGGGACAGCCGCGCCTGAATCCGGGAGCCGCCCCCGGGCTCCCGCCCGTGAGCCCGCCGCTCCCGCCAAACCGGCGGCCCGGACCGCCGCGGGAAGCGCCGTGGCGGGAAGCGCCGTAGCAAAGAGTCCCGCCGCCGCTCCTTCCGCGCCGGCATACCGGGACTACTGGGTACAGGCAGGGGCCTTTTCCGCCAAGATCAGGGCCGAAGGCGCCCGGGAAATACTGGCCTCAAAAGGCATTACGTCTATCATCGAAAACCGCGTTGTGGACGGCAAAACCTGGTACCGGGTGCGCGTCGGCCCGTACACTTCAGAAAACGAGGCCAATTACTGGCTTTCCCTTGTCAAAACAATAGACGGCTTTACCGAAAGCCAGGTCCGGCTGACAGGAGCGCAGCGCTGACGGAGCGCGCCGCGCGCCTGTCCTGCCGTCCGTACAGACGGCGCTAATTCTCCCTTCCGCATTCTTTGCAGATATTGCTGAACAGGCGCAGTTTGCCCCCGCAATACATACACCGCCCCAGGACACGTATCTCCTCCTTAAAAGCGGGTTCGGGATACGAGGGGTCCCGCTTTTTTGCCTCCCCCGAGAGGGAACGTCCGCTCTGTCTACGGGAACGCAATATCTTTATGAAAATGAAAATAAAAATGGTTATAAGGAACGGAGAGGCGAGGCCGATCATCCGGTTAAGGTGTTCAGCCGATATCATATCTGTCAACATCACCAGCGCCGCCACTATCGCTATAGGCACACCAAAAATAGTCCCTACCACGGCAATCAGTTGAACGTTCACCGGTTTTCCGTTCTCCCTGCCGCAGGTTTTGCACTTTTTACTGAAATATTTTACTTTGCCTCCGCAGTATATACACCGTCCCTGGGAATGCATTTCCTCCCGGAAACCTGTTTTCTCCTCCAAAAAGGGGGTGTTCCTGAAAATACCGGACAGCTTCTCCGTGTCGTCGGTCAAAAACCAGCTATCCGCTGCCTCCACCTCGCGTAAGGCGGTACAGTCCGCAAAAGCGTCTTTCCCCAGGAATTCCTCCAGAGGCCAGTTATGGTGGAAGGTGTCCCTCTCGGGAAATGAAATCTTCTTTAGGGCGGCGCACCCCATAAAAGCCCCTTCTTCCATAAACCCAAAAACGCCGGGAAAGCGTATGCTTTTGAGGCTTGTACAGCCCTTAAAGGCTTCCTTCTTTATACCTACGCCATCCTTTTCAATTTCGAAGCCCGCCGGGCTTTTCCGGAACGTAATGCTTTCAAGGGCGGTACAGCC
>JAISEB010000029.1 GCA_031264395.1 Treponema sp.
CCGGCGCTTTCCCCCAGCAGCCGGCATGCTTCTTCGGTGTCCACCGTCTTTACGCCCAGGTAAAGGCCGCTGCCCCGGATACATGAGATCCTTGTCCCGGAGAATTCCCGTTCAAAAAGATCCCGGTATCCCCGCATGACGGCGTCGCTCCGCACGGCCTGATTCGCGGAAACCGCCGAGGTTCCCGGACGGAAACCGGCGTCCGCGTTGAGCGCGCTTTGAAAGCGGTTGTGTTCCCTGAGCTTTTTACGGTGCCCGGGCGTCGAGCGGGCGTGGTAGCTGTCGGGGGTAAACGAGAAGTCTATGCCGCCGCACAGCACGGGGCCTTCCCCGAGGCGGAGCGCGATGGCCGCCGCGGCAAGCCCCACCGATCCCAGCGGCCGCAGGCGTTCGGGGAGCAGCCCCGCCTTCTCCAGGCGGCCGAAGATGCGGAGGGGGGTCCAGGGCGTAAAGAAAAGATGAATGCGGCTTCCAAGCATTTCCGCCGTTTCCGGAAGGGCGGAAAGATCCATAGCGACGGGAAGCTCCCATTCTCCAAGGCCGGTAAAATCCCTGATGTTCCAGTGCTGGCTTTCAAGGGCCACCGCAAGATCGGGCTTGATCCGCCGCGCCCTGAGGGCCGGAAGGGCGGTGTCTACGCATACCATCCTGAAAGGGCGGGAGCCTTCGCTTTCTTCGCCGCGGAGGCTTTCACCAAAACGCCGTTCAAGACAGTCAAGAAGATTATCGAGGGAAGGGCCCGCGCCAAGAACCAGAACGGGAGCGGGGCCAAAAGAAAGATCCCGGAGGCTCCGGCATGAAGGAAGGAGGGCGAGGTTGCGGACGGCGTTTCTCATGTAGCGCCGGCCCAGCTTCATCAGAGTAACGGCGTTCCCCCATTCAAGGGCAATGTCGTCCCTCAGCGCGCCGGCAAGGGAGTCGTACAGTCCCTGATGCAGCCGCCAGCCGCCCGAAAGCCGGAGCGGTTCCACGCGGCGGAAACGGCGGCTCCCCCAGGCGTCCCGGACAAAATCGCAGAGCTCCGCCGGATCGCCTGTTCCCGCAAGGCGCAGACGGGGATTTTCAAGCAGGATCTTCATGCTGTTTCGGGAAAGTTCAAACAGTTCTTCTTCCGCCTCTACGCAGAGCACCGCCGAATCGGGGCTTTCCCTTTCAAGCCGTTCAAGAAATCCCTCAAGGCCGTAACCGAACAGGGGAGAGGGGCAGAAGTACAGCGTGCGGTTTACAGGAGAAACGGCCCCCGCGGCGCGTTCGGCCTGCGCGGCGGGGTCCATGACGGAAAGCAGGGTTTTTCCCCGGTAGGAAAGGGAATAACCCCGGCCGGTCTCTATGAGGCGTCCATGAATCAACATGCTCCCGGGCGAAAATCAGGGCGCCACATAGCGGCGGTAGGCCTGCACGAAACCGTCCTCAAACGCGTCGCTCGTAAGAAAATGGGTACGGATGCTCTGCCTCGCAAGAAGGCTCATCCAGTACGACGCGTAGGATCGTATGGTGTCCGCGGCGGATTCGTCTGCGCCGGTTTCTTCAAGGGGAAAGAGCACCACGACGTTTCTTCCCAGGACAACGGGTTCCGATGGGGTGTAGAGGGGGGTTGAAAAGGCGGTAAGCCAGAAGTTTTCGTCCGTCGCGCCGGGCTGAAGTTCCGCGATCTGGGATGTCGCAACCGACGAAAAAAGTTCCACGCTGCCGTAGTTAACCGGAAGGGGCCCGAAACTGTGTTTGGCGATGTTCTTTTGATTGGCCGCCTCGGTAAATCCGTATTCGTTTACAAGGGTGATAAACGCCCGCGCCTCCTCTTCGGCCCAGTCCGCCATGCGGCCGCCTTCATATTCCATAAGATAGGAACGTATTTTCTGTTTTGTCAGTTCGTCTTCCATGACGGCCGCGCGGGGCGATTCTTCCGCCCTGAAAAAGGCCCAGCCCGAAGGAACATTGACAATGCCGCTGTACTCCCCCGCGCCAAGTGATGTAAGGGAATCCCTGGCGGCGGTTTCGGAGACCTCGGTGGAAAGCTCAAAGGCCATTTTGATTCCCATGTCGCCGCCCTGTTCGGCGTATTCATCCTGTGAATAACTCCGCGCGGCTTCCTCAAAGGAAGTCGTCCCGTCCCTTATGGAGGCAAGCACCCGCGCGGCTTCCTGTTCGCCGGAATTCACGGTGATTTTTGAAAGGCGGGTAACCGTAAAAAGATCGGGATTGGCAAACGCGAAGGCCGTTTGTTCCTCTTCGGGATAATCGTTCGTGGAAAAAGACACCATGTCGAAACTGCGCTGGCCTCCTGTCATGCCGGCAATGAAGGCAATCTCCCCCTCCGGCATGCTCATTTCCTCTATATCCATTTCATACCGTTCCCGTATGAGCTTGTCGCGCGCCTTCTGCCAGAGGTTAAGACGGGTCGAACTGTCGAGCGCCTGGTATCTTGAGGGTGAATAACGGCCGTTTTCCTGAAAATCGGGCAGCATCGCCACTTCCCTGTTTACCAGTTTGTCGGACGCCGTGTAGCCCGCGCGGTTCATTTCATCAAGAATCGCCGTCTGTATTACCGCTTCAATATAGGCCTGCTGCCAAATTTCAAAATTGATAATAGGGTAGTTCTCCTCGGTAATTTCGGACTGCCTTCTTCTGGCGAAAATACGCACTTCGTCGGAAAAATAGTTGTTCCCGACGTATTTTATGGGGATCTTGTTGTAAGCGCCGAACACAAGATCGCCAAAGCCCCCTCCCGCTTCGGGCGCCAGGGCCGGAACCAGAACAAAAGAAACGATAACGATGATCAGAATAAAGACAGTACCGGCAAAAACGGCGGGATTGGCCTTGAAACGGCGGAACAATTCATCCTTTGCGGAATTTTCTTCCCGGACGGCCGGTTTTTTTCCCTTAAAAGCCATAAAAACGCACCTCACAAACCGTAATATACGTGAACCGGCCCCGGAATTTGATATGGGGAACCGCTTCATGCCATGATACAGTTTTTGGGAAGGGAGGTCAACGCGTCCCGCGCGCGCAATTGACTCGTACTGATATATATCATATGCTTTTTTAGCCGTATACATAAACGGTCAAGTTTTCTTCTCAATCAGGAGGACATTGAAATGAAAAGAATCTTATCACTGGTATTGGGTCTGTTTTTGATCCTTGCTGTTTTTTCAGGCTGCCGCGGCAGGGCCGCTTCGGCCCAGAAAATTATAAAGCTCGCCGGAACGCTGGATGCTTCCATTGACGAGGCTAACCGGGCAAATTTTCAGTGGATAGAAAGCGCTATTGCGGCCTTTGAAGCCGAAAATCCCGGTTATAAGGTAGAATACGAAGCTTACAAATACGACCAGATCGACACCAAACTCATGACCGATTTTCAGGCGGGTATAGAACGGGGCGTATCCATGGTGAGCGATTCCCAATTGGTTGAACACTACAAAGCCGGGGATCTTATGGATCTTACCCCCTATTTCAACGCATGGCCCAGGGCCGATCAGGATGATTTCCTCTGGCTTAGCAACCTTGACGCGTTCCGCGACAACGGCAAACTTTACGCCCTTCCCCTGGAAATGCACGTAAGGACCATTGCCTACAGGAAGGATCTTTTCGCGGAAGCCGGTATAACCAAACTGCCCGAAACGCTGGACGAACTTGTAGACGCCGCGAAGAGGTTAACCAGAAACGGCGTTTATGGCCTGGGGATCTACCTTGGCAATGAAAGGGCTACCAACGAAGTGTCCTTTTCGCCCTACCTCTGGCTCAACAACGGGGAACTTTTTGACGATGTTTCCAAAAGGGCGATCTTCGCCTCCGACGCGGGGATAAGGGCCGTCCAGTTTCTTTCCGATCTTGTCAATGTGCATAAAGTTACCCCCGAGTACATGGTCAGCGGCGGTTACAACGACATCCTTACCGGTTTTGTCAATGGCGAATTTGCCATGATTGACGGTTTCGGTAATTACTGGTTCAACGGGCTCCAGCAGGAGGGACTTGCGACAGGCCTTAACCCGCCCAGCGCCAGCGCCAATTCCGAAAAGGTGGGCCTTCTTATAGCCCCGGCCAATTCCAGCCGCTATGTCAACTATTGGACCTTCGGCATTTCCGAAAGCTGCAAGGAAAAAGAAGCGGCCGCCAAACTGCTTTACCTCCTTTTGAAGGAAGAACACCTGGAAAAATACGTGGGCGGCCTTCCTCCCCGTCAGTCCATGCTGAACAAACCCGCCTATCAGACGCCTCTTTACAGGACTATGGCAGAAGCCGCCGCCTTGGGCCGGCAGATGCCCGCCACCCCCAATTACATGCATCTGGCCGACGCGGTTGCCGCGGCGGTTCAGGAAATAGTCATGACAAAGGGGGATGCCGGGGCTATTCTCGCCCGCTACCAGAACGAGTATAATAACCGGTACGGCGGCGAAT
>JAISEB010000094.1 GCA_031264395.1 Treponema sp.
AATAATTTTGATAATATTTTGAGTATTACTGAATTTATTAAAAAACTAGAAACATTAAAATACAAAATAGAATTATCAGATAATAATATAAATGGTGAAATTGAAAAATTTATAAATAAAACAGTAATAAATATTGAATTAAATATTTATATAAACATTTGTGGAAAAAGACACTCTATTATAAAAATCGAACGTTTATCGGATGAAATTACCCAAATAGATTTTTGTTTTTCTGAAGACGAAATAAATGGAAGGCACATGAAAAAGTTAAAACGATTATTGAATGATTTAGTAATTGAATTTAATGGAATTGTAGGAATGATTGGTTGGGAAACCGTTTGTAACATGATATTTTTTGAAACAGAAAATGCCTACCCGCATAAAGACTATACGATGGGAAATTTAAAATATTATACAAATAAAGATATTAATATAGACACTGAAAAATGGTTAAATGGAGTTTATGAAATAATATGGAATAAGAAATATAAAAATGATGTACGCCCATACATCGCATAACAGACCTGTTTACGCTTCGCCGCCCATTGGGCAGCTGGGGGTCCCTTTCGCCTTGGTCATTCCGCTACGCTCCATTCCAATGCCGTTGCTCCACCCACATTTTGTCGGCCATGGTCTTTGCTGTGCAAAGCCCTTATCCGGGCCGCCAAAACATCGTAAACGGCCGGAACGCTATACGTCATTGCCTAAAAATTCTTTGAAAAAAACTAAAAATTTGTTGACAATACATGAACAACGTATTATATCATTACGCAGGAGATGATTATGTATACAAAATTAACATTAAATATTGACCAAAATGTAATAGAAAACGCCAAAAAGTACGCAAAACATCAAAAAGTGAGTGTTTCAAAATTGGTTGAAGAATATTTATCTTCAATATCCTCACCAGCCAATAAAAAGGCCGGGCACAATTCATTAGGCCCAATAACAAAAGAACTGGTTGGAATAATCAAAGTAAAGGGAAAGATGGATTACAAAGAACTTTTAACTGGCGCGTTGATGGAGAAATATATCTGATGGAAAAACTCTTTTTTGACAATGATATTATTTTGGCTATTTCTATTAAACGAGATGAATCACTGGAAAATGACATAAATGAAGCGATAAAATTAATAAATCTTGTAGAATCTGGAGAATATAAAGGATATACATCAACCGTTATTTTTACAAACACTTATTATATACAGAGAAAACTAAAAGACCATAATACGGCAATGAAGAACCCCGCCGCAGAGCACTAAACTTGACCCACAGATTTCATGCAAGGTACTCCCGGTATGCCAGCAGGATGTAGAGTTTCATTAACCCTATCCAAATAGTTTTTACCCCTGGCGGGCCGTCACTGGGAGCACGTTTCGGCCCTCCCAGCCATCCCAGATATTCCACCGCTTCTTTCATCGTATACGGCTTCTTCGGTTCCTTCTTACCCTTGTTCGCTATACAATAGAGTAGCTTCCACTCGTCCGGCCCCAGCAATGCCGAGCAGGAGGCTTCCGGTTTGAGCCGTCCCATATACGTCATATTCAATATCTTCCCCGCAATTATTGAGTACATCAGTATGAGCGCTACCGTTTTCTCTATGCTCCGCTCCTGTAACTTCTCTATGGCACACCCGCTCTTCAGTACATAGTGAAACCGCTCTATCTTCCACCTCTGCATATAATACCCTACATACTCATAGGCTTCTTCGACCGTATTTATCAGTTCATTAGTCATCAGAAACCATTCTATCGGTCCCTTCCCTTTGGGCGGGTGTTCCTCTTTGACATAGATGACCTGCACTTCTATTGACTGAGGCAAGGTTTGGATCGGATTGAGGATATGCGGTCGCTTTACCGTAAATGGAGCATATCGCATCTGGAATACCGCCTCCCGTTCCGGAATACTGCTCCGGCTGTCCCGGGGAATCGTTACCCCTAGGCGGCCCTGACACCGTTTCTTCCGTATCTCATCCAATATCCGCTTGTTTTCTACCGTCATCCGGTTCTGTACTATCCGTATCAAAAACGCTTCTTCCCGTTCTTCGGCTTTGGCAAACAACTCGTACATATCCCCTTCCCGGTCACAGACGGTTATCACCGGTATCCCCTCGGGGATATCCGCCGTACTCCGCTCCAGAGTTTCCAGCCACCGCCAACTTTCTTTTTCCTCTATCGGCCGTACTTTTTTGCTGTCATGGCTTGCCGATTCATCCTTCGCTTCCGACCGGTTATAGCCTGACTGGTCTAATACCCCCAAAACCAGCCCGTCACTGGTTACCGCAAGACAACTGTGAACATTGACCCCCAGCGTCTTATCGCTGATATACCCTATCCCTTCGGTTTTCAGGTGGTTGTTGTAGTTTACCCCGGTAGTATCCTGGACCGCCAGAATGGGACCGCCATACTCAGCCATCCTTTTGATGGTTGCTTCCCGGTGCACCCTGATGATTTCTTCCCGGTCAAACCCGTCATTCCCCAGCATCCGGTAGATTGCTTTCGCTTCCGCCCGGTTTTCACTGCTGTACCAGATTGAGGTATCCGTCTGTTTTCCCAAGGTTTCCATGGTTCTGATAAACCGGTTTTCCACTCGAATGGAATTAAAATCCAGGTCGGCGAATTCTTCTGCCATATCGAAACTTTTCCCCGGTGCCATATTCCCCTCCTCGAGCTTTTGGCTTATATGGGGAGAACTATAACATAAACCGTGAAAATTGTGGGTCAAGTTTAGCGCAGAGCAGCGGGGTATCTTCGTTCGAGAAGAAAAAGTCCTACGGACTTTTCTCATTTGGTACTGGGGGTCTGCTACCCCGCCATCGTTGGCAGGGAATTGAACCGCCCCAAGGGGCGGGGTATTAGACCCCCATCGAATAAACGCTGTTTTTCCGTATACCCTCCGCGCCTGCGAACGGCCCTTTTTTTTCATAATGTCACAGGGTATATCATTCCCCCAGCAATATCCACCCTTCCTCACTGCACCGGATCGCGTCTTTGGCCGAATACCAGGTGTCCGGTTCGGGCCGCACGGGAAAGACGACGGGCATTCCTTCTTCCGAAACCAGAGGGGCGGCAAAGGGAGACGTTCCCGCCCAGGGGCCGGGACCGGCGGGAACGGAAAGGCCGGTTCTTGCAAGGGCCTTGATGCGCCTGTAATCAAAGCCCGATTGAACGGTTCTTTGCGCAATGAAAGGCCAGTCGGCAAGCCAGGGATCTTCAAGCGCCGCCTCATTGGAAAGAACGCTGTCCGTAAAAAGCCTTCTGAAGCGGGGCCAGTCGAAGTACTGCGGCCGGCGTTTGGCGGCTGTTGGAGAAAGAGCCTCCGCGCCCTGATGCGCCTGTGAAAAGGCTTCGGCCAGTTCCCGGTAAAACGAGGCGTCGACTCCGCCCTGCCATGTAAGGCGCAGCCTTCCCCCCACTATGTCAAAGGGAAAGATCCCGCCCGCCGGTTTAAGCTCGCTTCCTTTGATGCCCCGGCCGGGAACAAGGGGACGGGCCAGGACCGGGCTGGGCCATTCGGGGATAACGGTAATCTCCGTTATTTCGCCGTCCGCTATTTCACGGACTTCGCTTCTTCCTTCAGGACCTATCCATTCAAGACGCCACCGGGGAGCGCCGAAAATCTCTTTCCAAAGCGGGGGAAATTCCGGCGTTTCGGGAATACAGGGCATTTCCGCAGGTCCCGGACTGCAGCCGGAAAACCAGAGGAGGATGATCAGCGGCGGAACATATTTCATACCCATTATATGGCGAGGAAGGACCGTTCCGCTTCAATACAAAACGGGCATAACCGCAGCATTGCGAAAAAACATCATATATGGCATACTGAATAAAGATGGCCGAGACAAAAGACTATATCAAAAGTCTCTCCGAAGCGCTGGAGGCACGGGCGGATTGGCTTGAAAAGTCGGAACTGCTTACATTAAAAGAAAATCTGCGCGGTTATCAGGCTTCTTTCGCGGTGCTGTATTCCATCTATATTAAAAAAGGGCTTATAAACGAAGATCCCTACAAACAGGAAGCCAAAATCGGCGAAATTGAGGTGCCCGATTCGGGCGCTTTTTCCGATGCCAACCGCCTGGATCAGCTCAGCATGAGGCTTTCCAATTACGACAGCCAGCTGGATTTTCTGGTCAATTTCTACCAGTTCGGCGTTGAATTTCTCAGCCTCGACCGTATCAAGCGTATATTCGCTCTGGTCCGTTATATTGACTGGGTTCACCTTGGCCCGGATTCCCAGTTTCCCGTTACCAAGGCGGTCGCGGAACTTACCAGTCAGGCGAAGATCGGCATCGATCAGATCGCCATGAGCGTTATAAGCAAATCGCTGAACAACCTGTCCAATGCTACCGGCGCCATATTGGGTTGTCTCAAGGAACTGGCCGATTACAAGCGGGAAGCCTTCAAGCTGGAACTGAGGACGACGGTTACAAAAGACATGGGGCCGCAGGAAGCCCAGACGGCGGCCATCAAGAAAAAATACGCCGCGGCGGCGCCCGGCAGGTCTTTTTACCCGGATCTTGCCGAAGAACTCATCAAAGAGGATTATTCAAGCAACGGGCCGGCGCTGAGGGAAAGGATACTTGCGACGCTTAAAATTCCCGAAAAGGAAACAAAGCCCGCGGCAAAAAAAGTTTCCTACAAAGACATTCTTCTGGAAGGAGCGCTGGTCATCGGATCCGCGTCGTCCGTTCTTTCCGAGTGCGGCATGAAGCTTGATGAGAACGAAGTCCTCCTTTCCAACCGCAAGAAAAGTTTCTGGGAAAAATTCAGGCGTCTTATGCAGCAGATGGTAAACAAGGAGCCTGATGAAGTTGTTTTCGATCTGGAATTCATGGATGCTACAAGGGGAACGCCGGTAAGGGAAAGACTCAATTACCGCCAGTTCCGGGGCGACATGGAAAAAAGAAACCGCGTCTTCGCGGGTCTTGTCGTCCGCGGCCCCTCCTATTCCCGGCTTGCCGCCATGGAGGAAGAACAGATTATTGCCTGGATCGAAAAAAACGTCCGGGATCTTCAGAACATGCACAAGATCCTTACAGCGCTGGATGAGTATTTCAAGTCCGAGGCTACCCATGAAGAACGGGACCGGATAAAGGGGATCAAGCCGGAACTTTCCACAATAAAAAACGCCATTCTCAGGGCAAATCAGCTGCGCCACGAATACAGCGCCCAGAAGGAAGAAGAAGAACAGATGAGACGGCTGGGAATCAAGGCCGAGGGGAGTGCGCCATGATAAAGAAATTTTTGCCGAAACGGATGTACCGTTTTTCCGGCCTCGTCTTTTTTTGCGCCGCCCTTCTTTTCTCGTGCAGGACATCCGGAAACGGGCGCGTTGATACGCATGAGGTTCCGCCTCCGCCCGAACCCTCCCGGGAAAGTCCCGGCCTGCCGGAGGATCTCCCGCCGGAACCGCCCGCCGGGCCCGACGGCTTTGCCGAAATCCGGCCGCCTGTGACGGTAAGGGATGAGCTTGCCGTTACCTTTACAAAGACCGAACTGGAACTGGATTTCCGCAAGTCCTATATGGCTTCGGAGGCGCAGCTTTTCACCGCGCTGTACGAAGGGCTCTTTTCCTATCACCCCATGACCATGGAGCCGGTGCGCGGAGCCGCGGAAAAATGGGAACTTTCGGACGATAAAAAACAGTGGACCTTTACCATACGGCAGAATGCCCGGTACTGGACCGGGGATACGGTAACGGCGGAAGATTTCCGCAGCGCGTGGCTTTCGCTCCTTGATCCGGCGCGGGAATCCCCCTATTCAAGCCTTTTCGACATTATCGCGGGAGCCAGGGAGTACCGTACGGGGGCCCTCTCCGATCCTTCCCGCGTGGGCATTGAGGCAAGGGGCGAAAAGACCCTCGTCGTTACGCTTAACGCGCCCGCGGGTTTTTTCCCCGCCATGCTCTGTCATCATTCGTTTAGTCCCCTTCATCCTTCCATGAAGGACAAGGAAGACTGGTCAATTGTTCCGCCTATAGCGAACGGGCCTTTCTTCATTGTGGAACAGGATGAAAACAAAATCGTCCTCCGCAAGAACATGCTTTACTGGGACGCTCCCCGCGTTACGCTGAACAAGATCACCATCATGTTTACGGAGGACGGGGACGAGGCGACGGGCCTGTGGAACGCGGGCGAGGCGCGCTGGATCTCCGGGGATGTTAACCTTGAAAACCTGACGGACCGCAGCGGCATCATGGTCAATCCCATGTTCGCCACGCATTATTACTTTTTCCGTTCGGCGGAAAAGCCCTGGGACGATTACCGGGTGCGCCGGGCCCTGTCGCTTGCCCTTCCGTGGGACAAGATCCGTGAAGGGATCATTCTTCCGGCAAAGACCCTTATTTATCCTATCCGGGGGTATCCCGATCTTGAGGGAACGGAAACCGACGAGGCCGAAGCCGTACGGCTCCTAGCCGAGGCGGGGTATGAAGGCGGAAAGGGGCTTCCTGAACTGATACTGCGGCTTACCCCGTCGGAAGAAGCCGCGCGGATAGGGGGCCTCATGGCTTCTACATGGAAGGAAAAACTGGGCGTTCCCGTCAGGGTCGAGGTGATCCCCTTTGAACGTTATTTTAGATCGATGAAGGAAAACAGCTACGCCGTAGGATCTTCAACATGGATAGGTGATTTTGCCGATCCCTACACCTTCCTGCAGATGTGGCGCCGCGATTCCAACCTTAACGACGCCCGTTACAGCGATACGGATTACGAGGCGCTTTTGGACAGATCCATGTACGAGGAAGGCGAAGTACGATGGGCTACGCTGGCGGAGGCGGAAAAGCTCCTTTTGGACAGGGGGGAAGTGCTGCCCATTTCCTATACCCCGGCGCTTAACATCATCGACATAAACGAGATAGACGGCTGGTTCCCCAACGCCCTTGACATACATCCCTTTAAGTACCTCAGCTTCAGGGCCTTCCGCCCCCTGCCGGGAGTAGCCAGTGGCGATGCCCGGCGCCATCAGGGCGCGGGCCTGTCGCGCCTGTAGGGTTTAAGCGCAAAGCGCGGCAAGCCGCTAACGGGACTTGTCCACCCCGCGGCGAAGACAGTGCCCTGTTATGACGCAGCGTGAACAGAAGGGGCTTACCGGCCGGCATACATTCTGTCCGTAGAGGACAAGCAGCGGATTAATATTCTTCCAGTATTTTTGGGGAAGTATGTTTCGCAGAACCCCCTCCGTTTCGTCCGGTGAAGATGTCGTTACCCAGCCCGCGCGGTTGCTGATGCGGTGGACATGAATATCTACGCAGAGGCCGGGAAGATCGAAGGCTTCAACCAGTACAAGATTCGCCGTTTTTCGTCCCACTCCAGGAAGGGCAAGAAGGGCGTCCATTTCGGCCGGTACGGAACCGCCGTACTTTTCGATAAGCAGCGAGGCAATTTTGTGAAGGTTGGCGGCTTTGGTCCGGTAGAATCCGGCGGGATAGGCAAGCCGGGCTGTTTCTTCTTCGGTCAACTTGAGGAGTTCACGGGGTCCGGGCGCTTTTTCAAGCAGCCGCCGCGACGCCGCAAGCGTTACCTCGTCCTTTGTGCGGAGGCTCAGAATCGTGGAGACCAGCACCGCCCAGGGAGAGCGGCTGTAGCGCTCGGCGACCGTAGTCACCGACGGATCGCCCGGGGCGGACTTTTCCGCGCGCAGCGCTTCCCGCCATTTTTCAAGCGCCGCCGTTATGTCTTTCCATGCGGCGCAAGATCTTCCGGCGGGTGTTTCGGTTTTTTTCATGGGCGTTCCAGCAGGCAGACGGCTTCGGCCTCAACCGCCCTGTTTTCCCCCACCGGTCCCAGCCCTTCGCCGGTTTTTCCCTTTACGAAGACCGCGTCCGCGGGACATTCCAGAGCGGCGGCCAGCGAAAGGCGTATGTTTTCCCGCACGGGAAGCAGCCGGGGCTTTTCGCAAATCACCACGCAGTCAATGTTGACAATGCGCCAGCCCTGATCTTTTACCATGGCAAAGGCGTTTCGCAGGAGCGTCATGGAATCGGCGTCTTTCCAGGCCGGATCGGACGGGGGGAAAAGCGCCCCTATGTCCCCAAGCCCCGCGGCCCCCAAAAGGGCGTCGGTTACGGCGTGGGCCAGTACGTCGCCGTCTGAATGACCCAGCTCGCCGCGATCCGATTCCAGTTCAATGCCGGCGAGCAGAAAACGCCGCCCCTTAATCAGGCGATGAAGATCCTTTCCCAATCCTATTCTTGTCATATCGGTGTTACCCTAAATCTTCCGGAAAAGTAATTTTCCTGTTTGCCGGATCTCCCGCGATAACCGCCACCGGCCCGCAAAATTCACCCCAGATTTCCGCGTCGTCGGTGTACTCAAAACCGCCGCGTTCCTTTTCCGCGGCTTTTTCATGAGCGGCAAGGATCTCCGGGAAAGAAAAACACTGGGGGGTCTGGGCGGTCAGCACCGAGGAACGGCGGAGATGGCGCCTGATAAAACCCGCCGCGGGAAACTCAGGACAAGAAGCGCCGTTCCCGAAACCTTCCCCGCACGATTCCGCGAAGGGCTCCGCCTCTTTGGGGGTCTCTGTAAGGGGAAGGGCCGGAATGACCGCCCCGTATATCAGCGCCGCCTCCATGACCGCCCGGACAAGCGAAACGGAAATCCACGGCCGGCTGCCGTCGTGAATGAGCACATAGCCGGGGGGGCAGGAAGTCCCGCCGGAAGCGGCCCCGTCCGGGGCGGCGAGCAGCGAAAGCGCGTGGTGTACCGATTCCCGTCTGGTTTCGCCGCCGGGGACAAAAAAAACGCGCGGCCCGCCGCCGGCCGGATTCGAGGGCAGTGCCCGGCGGGCGGCGCTCTCGCCGTTTTCCGGGCCGGCCGGCACGGTGATCACGATGCTTGTGATGCGGGCGTCCGAAGCGAACGCCGCCGCCGCCGCGCCCAATACGGTAAAGGGTTTCCCGCTTTCGTCCTTCCGTCCGCCCAGAGAAGGAGGCAGGACCCGGTATTCTTTTTTAAGCGCCCCGGACCCCGCGTCTGTGGAAGAAC
>JAISEB010000122.1 GCA_031264395.1 Treponema sp.
CCCACACCGGGGATATCCCTAAAAAAAACAAAAACTGCGACAACTGTTCGCCCCGGGATCGCGTTATGTCCAGGGATATCATGTTGATGGCGATTTTTTCGGGAAGCCGTCCTTCCTCCTGTTTGTAATTATCAAGCAATTCCGTGGCGAGAGTTTTCCCGCGTTCCCAGGCTTCGGGGCTTGGTATCTTGTCGATATTCATGCCGAACATGTTGCGCCCCGTGGGCAGGATATTTCGGCCGTTTTCATCGGGCATGCCGCTTTCACCTGCCGGAACATAGCGTCCCTCAAGCGCGCGAAGCAGCATGGTCATCTCATTGTCCGTATGCAGCAGTTTTTCCTTGAGTTCTTCCCGGAAAGATCCATCAAGGGCGTTTCCGCCACCGCATTCCTCCATATAGTCCGCTATCCGCCTGTCGTCAGGAATTTGGGCGAACACATGATTTTTGCTGATCTTTGCGGCTTCCCGGGCCGTGTTAATCGCGTCCAGCGTTTCGGTAAGTCCCGTTTTGTAATCAACGGTATTCCGCATTATCTTCGCGGCGGCGGGGGATTTTTCGACAAGGGCGTCAATGGTTTTTTTAATTGCCACGTCCTGTTCATTTTCCAATTGCCCGGATTCAAAATAATCGCCAATCTTCGCGGCAAGGGTTTTCATGTCGTCATCAACTCCAACGGAGGGCGTGGGCAGATGGTCTACCACCAGGGAGTTTATGCGGCGTTTCACCACAAGGGCTTCGTTGGTGATACCGGCGTTGTAGATATACACGCTCGGGAGAGAACCGAGTACGACGTGAGGCCAGCAGCACTCCGAAAGGCCGTTGGCTTTTCCGGGAAGATACTCGGCGCTGCCATCGGTGCCCACATCGACAATCGCGTCAGCCTGGAATACCCGCTCAAGGTAACGATAGGCGGCAAGGTACTGATGGGGAGGAGGACAGGCCGGATCATGAAGTATTTTGCAGACTTCGCCGGTGCATTTTGCGCCGTAACAGCCACGTTTCGGCTGCACCATCACTATCACATTACCAAAGCGGATACCCGTAACGATGATATTGTCCCCTTCAACCATGCCCTCGCCCGGAGGCGGCCCCCAAATTTCCTCCATGCCGCGCCGCAGCGTTTCCGGTAATTCATCGTACCATGTATCATACCCGCCCTTAACGGGAATTTTTTTGAGGACCCCGCCTGACTCGATGATGTCCGCGACGGAAGTCCACCGGAAATCGGAGAAAGCCCTTTTCGTCATGAAAAGTTCCCGGAGTTCTTTTCCGGTCCGCGGGCAAGCGCCCAAAACATAACCGTTTTTTTCGAGAGTCTCAAAAATACGCGCGAGGCTTTCAAAGGCGTCAAGGCCGAAGGATTTTCCGATAGTTGCCTCAACGCCGGAACATACGCAGTTGTGCAGCATAAAGGCGATTTTCTTTTCACTGTTTTTCTTTTTTCTGAGTGTGATCCAGTTAACAATCCGGGCCGCCAGGTATTGGCAGCGTTCCTCAAGGGCGGCGGCTTTTTTGGTTTCCCTGTTTTGTGCGCCTATAAATACCGGTTCCGTCATGCCCGCCATTTCGGGCGATATAAGCTCAAAGGGCATATCGGTACTGACGGGCATCGTTCTTTCCCGCCACTGTTTTTCCGTAATGTAGAGGCTTATGACCGGGAACATAACGGGAATACCGAGCCTGTCAAATTCCAGCACCGATTCCTCAGCGATACTGCGTCCTTCGCCGGGTTTGATGTGGAACATCACGTTGTTTACCAGCAGTTCTATGAAGAGCTTCCCTTCAATCGAAAAGTATTTTTCAACAAGCCCCCTGAAGGTAAGTTCATTGCCGTCGGTAAACACGGGAATAACGCCGGTTCCTTTCTGTTCCAGTTTTTTTGCGAGAACATCAAACGGGGCCATATCATCGTTTAACCAATTGTAACGGTGAATTAACAGGCCGGTATAATTTTCACATTGCTTGTATTGATAGTCCGCGAGATATGATGAAAGGGATGAATACAATTTTTTAGCGGCAAACGAATAAATACCGTGATTCGGGTGTTCCGCCGACGGAGGTACGGGAAGATCATCATGGGAAGCAGAAGAATCCTCGCCTATGACCAGTGTTTTCATTTGAGATCCCCCCCGGTATTAAGGGCGATAAAATCCGCGAGAAAAATCTCAAGGACGGAAATCAACGCTGGCAAATATTCAGTTTCTTCGTTTGCAGGTGTACGGAAAAGTTTTTCCGGCAGGGAAAGCCCCGCGAGGAGGAGCAGTTCTTTCGCGGCCCTGGCGGTGTCTTCAGGGTGCAGCAAACCCCAGGATAACTGATCCAAAAGATGAACATAGAGCGAAACATAGCTTACTATGGACCCGCCGCGGAAAAGCCGGTAGACCCGGTTCGCAAATTCCGCGCGGTTAATTAGGGCGCCGCTCTTTTCATCATGCTGCGTCAGGTAAAGCGCCCACAGGCTGTCCTCGGTAATGCCGTAACGATCCACCCGTTTAAGGACGTTGTGCTGCTTCTCCGGAGAAAGCCCCGTCTGCAAACGAAGCGCTTCCTTTACGGCTGTTTTGACGCTCTTTCCTATCAACTCGCCGAGTTTTGAATGTTTTCCCGAATTATTTAGGGTCCATTTTGATTCGGCATTCGCGATAATGATCGTACCATCGGTACCCGAACCCGTTGCGAGGCCCGAAGAATACCGGCTTGGGGCAAGAAGTTCCTGCAGGGCCGCTGTTTTCGCTTCGGTACAGGTAACAAGAGCGCGGGTTAAAGCCCCCTCGGTAAGATTCACGCCGATATGCAGGATAATGTTAATGGTGCCGTGTACCTCATGCCCCGCCTCGCGTTCATGGATTTCGTCCCACGAGGCGGGATCGCCGGCTCTTCCGCCGTTGACCTCAACGTCGCCCGTAACCAGGGCCGTAACATGCAAAGCGCCGTGGGTTTCGGTAACAATCGAAATGTTCTCCATCTGGGCCGCCGTGGAAATACCGGCGGCGTTTCCGCTGTCGAGGCCCAGTTCCGACGCGAGGAGCGCGATATGTTCTGCGTAGGTGGGCGCCCGGAGTTCCGCCGCCATACCCGCGCCGGTGGTACAGTCGTTGTTAAAGACCGCGGTCAGGTTCTCACGGTAACCGCCGTTATGCGGACCGGTACATAAGGTCTTCCGCTTTCCGTGAAAAAGGACGACCAGGGATTTTTTGTACCGGTGAACCTCATCACCGCCGGGAAGGCCCGCGAGGAACACGCGCTCACCTTCCATACACGGAGGCGGACCGGATCATTGGGAAGCCGAATCCGGCAGCTTTACATAAAAAGTCAATTCCCTGCCGGGAAACAGATCGGGATGAAGTATCGCCGCCAGGTCTTCAAATTTCACATCCACCTGGGCGGAGCTCATATAGTACCCCTTTGAAAGAACATAGACCCGGTCGTTTTTGAAAGCCTTGAACTCGGCGAAAAGCGGGCTTTCCGCAAGCAGCGCCTGTTTGTCCGGGGTGTATAAGATCATGGAAGTATAAAGCAGTATATCGGCGTCTTTACCTTTCCGTACAAATTCTTCCAGGTTGACTTGCATTGAACCTTTGCCCGGAAGATCGCCAAAAGCGTTAATCCCTCCCGCCGCGGCAAGCTCCAGGGCGCTCCGGGATTCCGCGCCCGACATATACACAATACCCATCCACTGGTTTCCCGTGGCAACGACCGGACGTTTCTCCTGAGGAACGGATGCCGCCTTTTCGCGCAGCTCCGTCATACGGGCCAGTTTTTTCGCGTAAACGGCATCGGCTTCAGCGTCCAGATTGTAAAAAGCGGCAATGAATTTGATCCATTCGAGCATGGCCTCGCCGGTTTCCTCAAGGTACTCGGAGATAACGACGTATGGAAAATCTATGGCGCCGCTTTCGGTGTAAGAGAGAATGCTCCCCTGATTATCAGGTCCGGTAAAAATGATATCCGGTTTAAGCCGTACCACGCCTTCGATATCCCCCGTCTGGCCCATGCCGTCCCAGGGGATATAAAGGGTTTTCCCGCTGTTCATCCGCTCAATGATCCCCGCGGTCGTCCAGTCCTCAACCGGCGTAATGACCGCCCCAACCGTGTCAAAGAGGGCTTCGTCCTCAAGGGCGCCAAGGAGGCCGGCATAGGTTGTGGACATGAAAAATCCCTTTTCAATGGGAGTACGGATAATGGGGATACCGGCATAATCCCGGGGAATCTCCGCGCCTTTGGGAACCAGAAGGGTTTCCCGGTCATGGCCATCCTTCACGACTTTGACGCCCTTTTCCAGCCAGGTAATGTTGAAAAGTTTCGCCTGAGTTATGGAAAATTGGCTTGTTTGCACACCGGCCCTTGCCGCCGGATCCTTTCCTTTGTCCTGTTCTTTGCACGCGCAAAACAGGCAAAGAAACACGGCAAAAAAGGCAAAATACCTGATCCGCATAAATGAACCCTTCAGCCCAATCCACGAGGCTATAAAAGTAATAATGAACAAATTGGATTATAGGGGATTTTGGAAATTTGTCAATGCCTTTGTTGTATCCCCCTGGTTAATATTATTATTTTAGTCATATTGACTTTGGTTTAAGCCGTGAATATAATTGACTCAGGTATATTTCAAGGGAACATGGGTGAAATTCCCGGACTATCCCGTAACTGTGAACGGCAGCCTGATCGTTTGAAAACGATCGGGCAGCCCCGCTAAAACGGCCACTGTTTTGAGGTTTGCAAAGTAAACTTTCGGATGGGAAGGCCAGCGGGGATATTACCGCAAGCCAGGAAACCTTGGTATACGGACTTTTTACATGCAGGCCCGAGGCAGGCCGGAGGTGTTTATGTTTTTCGTACTTTCTCAATTATTTATGAAAAGGAAGACTAAGGTTGTACATCTTATTTCTTTTTTCATGCTGCTCGGCGCGGCGTTTCCAATAGGAAGCTGTAAGGGAAGATTCGAATCCGCCAAAGGGTCTGAAATATCCCCGGCTTTGGCCGGCCCTGCCGACGGACTTGATTACGGACAGGTAACAATAACGAACGGAGACAGAACGGTTACTTTTACCAAAATGCCCGAACGGGTTGTGGCTTTTAACAGCTATATCACCGAGAATATGCTCGCCCTTGGCCTGGGTGGCAAGATCGCGGCGACCAGCGCGATGTCCCCGGGGAACACCCCTTTGGCGGAATTCGCCGAAGAATACGCAAAGATCCCCGAAATACAGAGGTCCCACGAGGTAGCCATTAGTTATGATCCTGAGTTGGTGGCGGGCCAGGTCAGTACCTTTACCGACAGATCCTGGGGTACCGTGGAGATGTTTTTGGACAAGGGTATCAACAGTTACATCATTTCGGGCACCCTCGCCGCGGATGAAACAATCGACAACGTCTATGAGGATCTGGAAAACCTGGGGAAAATTTTCAAGGTTGAAGACCGGGCCCGGGAGTTGATTGGCCAAATGAAGGCAAAGGTCGCCGCTGTAACCAGGGTTACCGGCGGGGTGGCGGATAAAGTAAAGGTCTTTGTCATGGACAGCAACAACGGCAATGAAATCTACACAACGTCAAAGGGATTGGAAAGCCAGCTTATTGAACTGGCCGGAGGCATCAATGTTACCAGGGGAGAATCCCCTTCCCGCTGGTTTAACACAAGTGTGGAAACCCTTGTGGAACGGAATCCGGACATCATTATATTTAACGTTTATGGTACGGTTCCGGTGGAAGATAAGATCGCCTTTATTAATGAAAATCCCGCCCTGGCCGATGTAACGGCGGTAAAAAACCAGAACTATGTTATCATCCCGCTGCAAAACGTCATGCAGGATATCAGGGCCGCCGATACGGTACAGACCCTGGCAAAAGCGTTCTATCCCGATTTGTTTTGACAAAAGCGGTTGAAGTGAATTTATGAAACGCCGCATTGCCCTTGTGTTTGTTTTGCTGGCGGTTGCCCTGGTTATCTCGTTGATACTGACGGTCTCCATCGGCTCTGTCCGTATCAGCGCCAATGTGGCCTATAAAATTTTAAAAGCGAATCTCTTCAGCGGAAACATGGGAAGCATAATAGAAAGTACGGAATGGACAAAATCCCAGTTCCATATTGTTTGGAATATCCGGGCGCCAAGGGTTTTGATGGGCGTATTCGCCGGCGCGGGGCTTGCGGTCTCCGGCGCCGTCATGCAGGCGCTGACCCTGAACCCTATCGCCGATCCTTTCATACTTGGCGTTTCTTCCGGCGGTTCCGCGGGGGCCGCGCTGGCCCTGCTGACAACAATTTCTTTTTTTGGCGGTTACGGCGAAGTAACCATCATGTCTTTTTTGGGCGCGTCCCTGGCTTCCCTGATGGTCTACGGCATGTCGCGGCTGGGAAACAGCTCCCGTATCCAGCCTGTGGCCCTGCTGCTTTCCGGCGCGGCGGTAAACGCGGTTATGAGCGCAATTACCAACATCCTGATTTTTCTGGCTAAAAGCCCGGAAAGCATTGCCGCTGTTTATTATTGGCAGATGGGCAGTATCGCGTCGGCACAGTGGAAAACGTTAACCCTGCCCGCTGTCGCTGTAGCGGGAAGCGTCCTCTGGTTTTCCCTGAACGGTTCACGATTCAATCTGTTAATGATGGGCGACGAAGATGCCATTGCCCTGGGGCTCAACGTGAACCGCTTCAGAACCCTGATGATGCTGACCGTGGCCTTTGTGATCGGTTCCCTGGTGTCTGTAACCGGGGTCATCGGTTTTATAGGGCTTATGGTTCCCCATCTTGTACGCATGGCCCTGGGGGTTACGGATAACCGGGTGGTAATTCCCGGATGCGCTCTTTTCGGAGCCTTTTATATGATATGGGCCGATACCGGCGCAAGGGGACTTTTGGGAGCTACGGAAATTCCCTTGGGTATCATCACCGCTTTTGCGGGCGCGCCTTTTTTTATCTTTTTGCTTCTGCGCCAGCGGATGACCGGAAAAGGAGATCTCCGGTGAGCCTCAGTTTTCAAAACGTAGAGACAACCCTGGGAAAGACCAAAATCCTCAAAGGCGTCAGCCTGAGTGCGGCGGACGGCAAGCTGACAGGCATTGTAGGTCCCAACGGCAGCGGAAAATCAACTCTTATTAAAACTCTGTTTTCACTGGCGGGTTTGGACAGCGGCATGGTAACGGTAAACGATGTGGACATAAAGCGCATGAGCAGGAAACAGTTAGCCCGGCACGTTGGTTATGTCGGACAGGA
This sequence comes from Treponema sp., assembly GCA_031264395.1. GTDB lineage: Bacteria > Spirochaetota > Spirochaetia > Treponematales > Breznakiellaceae > JAIROE01. Next base: position 7,210 of record JAISEB010000122.1, read on the forward strand.
AATGAACTATTCCTTTGACTTTACCGTGAAGGAAGTGGTGGCCATGGGCTGTTTCCCCCGGGTACGGGCGGATAGGACCAGGAGGGTAATTGAAAATTCTGTTGACGAGGCCCTGGCGGTCTTGGGGATAAGCGAATTCGCGGAACGCAGCATACTGACCCTGTCGGGGGGTGAAAAAAGGATGACCTTTCTTGCCCGGGCTGTGGCCCAGGGGGTCGGAACCATTGTGCTGGACGAACCGACAAATCACCTGGACATCAGGCACCAACTTTTTATTTTGGATTATCTTAAAAACAGCGGCAAGACAATCCTTTTGGTAATCCATGACCTTGGCCTGGCAGCGCGGTACTGTGATATTCTTTACCTCATGTACGGCGGACGCGCGGTGGCTTATGGCGCCCCGGAAGCCGTCCTGACCAGGGAAAATGTTTTGGATGTTTTTGGCGTAAACGGATCGGTACGCCAGGACGCTGAGGGCAGACTTATGTTTTTATTGGATTAAAATTGATGGAATCGAAAAACAATCATCAAACTTCGGTTTCGGACCTTACAAAACCTCCGGCGATCCTCGTCGTCAGTTTCGGCACAAGCTACAACAAAACCCGTGGGGAAACCATCGGTGCCATTGAATCCGCCATTGCCTCGGCCTATCCCGCCCGGGAAGTGCACAGGGCTTTCACAAGCAAAACCGTCATTAACATTATCGCCCGGCGGGACGGCGAAAAGATCGATACGGTTACCGAGGCCATGGAACGCCTTGCCGCATGGGGTACACGGGAACTCACCGTGCAGCCCACGCATTTCATAAGCGGTTTTGAATACGAGGGCGCCATTGCCGCCATCAAAGCTTACGGGAAAAATTTTTGTTCAATCAAATACGGAAGGCCCCTTTTAAGTTCCGCCGGGGACTACCGTGATCTGATAACCGCCCTTGCGGCTGAAGCAAAGGGGTTTGACGACGGAGACACGGCGATGGTCTATATGGGCCATGGTACGGAACACCCTGCCAACGCTTCCTACGCCAGACTCAACAATGAACTACAGGCAGCCGGTTTGTCCCGTTTTGTCGTTGGCACCGTGGAAGCCGAACCCGGCCTGGAAGACGTAATCGCCTCGGTAAAGGCCCTTGGTCTAAAACGGGTTCTCCTCTCCCCGCTGATGGTTGTGGCCGGGGATCACGCGAATAACGACATGGCCGGCAGCGGAAACGATTCATGGAAGAACGTTTTAGAGGCCAGCGGATTCAATGTCGCGGTAAAGCTTCGCGGCCTTGGAGAACTACCCGGAATACAGGCGATGTTTGTCAGGCACGTCAATGAGGCTGAGTGTAACCCTTGATTAAACGCCATGTTTCCGCTAATCTTTTTTATCTGGGGAAGTTGGGAGACCTAATGAAAATACTTCCGGTTATTGCGTTGATTACGCTTACATTGCTTTTTTGCTCCTGCAATACTGAGAAAGAGAAGGGCGCCGGAAACGCGGCGATGGTTCCGGTTTCCGCCGGTTCCGGTCCCGTTAGTTTTATTGACGATGACGGCAGGACCATCGTTGTTGACAAACCGGCGAAACGTATCATCTCCCTCTATTCGGCGCACACGGAGAATATCTTTTGGCTTGGCGCGGGAGCTTCCGTGATTGGAGGCCACAAAACCTGCACCTGGCCGCCCGAAGCGGCGCCGCTGGCTGTGTACGATTATACCGGCGACCCGGAATATGTGATCGCCGGGGAACCCGATCTGGTCCTTACCGCGCCGAGGATAAGCCGCGCTCACGCCGATTACCTTTCGGCTCTTGAAAAGGCGGGGATTAGGGTGGTTTCCCTCTACACGGATGTCTTTGACGATTTTGACGAGTACATTCGGCGTCTGGCCCTTCTCTGCGGGGTTGACGCTTCCGGGCGGCTCGCCGAATTTCACGGGCGCCTTGAGGCGATCCGCGCCAAAACCGCCGCCATTCCCGAAAGCGCACGGAAGCGGGCGTTTTTTGAGGCCGCAGAAAATCATTTACGGACGGTGGTGCCGGGTTCCTTTCCCGCCCTTGCCATTGAGTTCGCCGGGGCCGTCAACGCGGTCGTAAACGCGGAACCGGTCTACAAGGGAAGCTCAATGGCGTCCTTCGGTCTTGAACGGGTGATGGAAATAGCCGGGAATATCGATGTCTATATAGCCCAGAGCGGCGCAATGAACCGGACCGTCAGCGTTGAATCAATAAAGGCCCGCCCCGGCTATGGGGCGATCAAAGCGGTCAATGACGGACGTGTCTATATAATAGATGAAAGGCTCATATCCTCACCGACTTCCCGTTTTTTGGACGGCATTGAGAAACTCGCCGGTTTTATTTACCCGGAGCCGCAATGGGAACCGTGATCCGCAAAACCGCCGGCGGGGGCGCCCTGTCCCTGTACCGGGAAAAGCGGCGGAAAGCCCGCGCGCTGACGGCGTTCCTTGCCGCCGCGCTTCCGGCTGCCGCGCTCTTGTCCCTGGGACAGGGGGTCATGGGTGTACCGCCTGATTGGACGGTCCGTATTGTGGCGGGAAAAATCGCCGGAATTCCATCGCTCTATGCGGGGTTCCCGGCGGGCGCCGCGGCGGTGATTTGGGAAATAAGGCTGCCGCGGATAATCTGCGGCCTCTGCATCGGCGCGGCCCTCGGCGCTTCGGGCGTGATTTTTCAGGCTATTTTACAGAATCAGCTTGCCGATCCCTATACCGTGGGCGTATCCAGCGGCGCGTCTTTCGGCGCTTCCCTTGCCATTTTCTGCAATACTGTTTTGGCATGGCATCTGCCCATAACTCCGGCGGCCCTGGCTTTCGCGGGCCTGACCCTTGCGGCGGTGATCTTTATCGCAGAACGGGGGAACGGATTTCAGACAACAAATCTTATTATGGCGGGCATCATCGTAAGCGCCTTTTTTCAGGCGGGCCTGAGTTTTCTGAAAATGCTTTCCGGTGAAAACGTAAGCGCCATTGTCTTTTGGCTCATGGGGAGCCTTGCGGGGCGGGACTGGAAAGACGCCGCTCTCCTTGCCTTTACGCTTATTCCCGCCCTTACCCTGGCGGTGGTTTTTTCCGGGAGCCTGAACATCCTTTCCCTTGGGGAACGGGAAGCCCAGTCGCTGGGAATGAACGCGAAGCGGACGCGGTTTTTATTTCTCCTCCTCGGCGCTTGTATGACGGCGGTCTGCGTTTCCGTTGCCGGTATTATCGGCTTTGTAGGATTGGTTGTGCCCCATCTCCTGCGTTTTTCCGTAAGTTCAGATAACCGCCTTCTCACTCCCCTTGCGGCCCTCCTTGGGGCGATCCTCCTCTCGGCGGCGGACATGGCGGTCCGCCTTATCGGTACAGGTGAAATCCCCGTCGGCGTCCTCACAACCCTTTTGGGCGGACCTTTTTTCATTTGGGTTTTTATGAAAAGAAAAAACGGAGAACGGGTATGAGTCTGCTTGAGGTAAAAGATCTGTCGTTCTCATACCGCGCCGCAAAAGAAGTGCTCCGGGGGATCAATTTCAGCATTGGGGCCGGGGAACATACCGCGTTGGTAGGCCCCAACGGATCAGGAAAGTCAACCCTCCTGGCGCTTCTGTCCGGTTATCTGTCTCCGTCTTCGGGAGATGTGTATCTTGAGGGACAGCGGGTACGCGGTTTTTCTTTCCGGGAACGGGCCCGCCGCATAACCGTTCTTCCCCAGAACGCGGCTATTCCCTTTCCCTTTACCTGTTTTGAAACGGTACTGATGGGATTGTACCCCTTTGGCGCCTGCTTTTCGCCGCCCGGGGAACAGTCCCTTTCCCTGGCGGAGGATCTTATGCGGGAGACCCATGTATGGGAATACGCCGAAAAGAACGTGAATGAAATTTCAGGCGGCGAGTTTCAGCGGGTGATGTGTACCAGGGCGCTTGTGCAGGCCCTGGCCGGTATTGAAGAAGGGAGCCGCCGCCTTTTGCTCCTTGACGAGCCTTTCAGCGAACTGGACATAGCGTCCCGGGTTACGATGATGAAACTCCTCAACCGCAAAGCCGCCGAATACGGCGTTACCGTTATCGGCGTACATCACGATCTGAATATCGCCGCCCGTTTCGCGGGCCGTGTGCTGGCGCTTCAAAACGGATGCCTCGCCGCGGATGGAAAACCCGGTGAAGTGTTTACCCTCCCCCTGTTCGCCGGGGTTTTTCATGTGAAGGCGGAAATACTTCCGGGGAAGGGCTTTATCTTTACAGACAGCCTGGAGGCAAAGGCATGAAAAGGCTTTTTGTGGTCGGCACCGGGCCGGGGGATCCGAAGTTTCTTACCGAAGAAGCCCGGAAAGCCATTGCCCAAAGTGAATTTGTCGCGGGTTTCCCGCTGTATCTGGATCTGATTAGAGACCTGCTTGAAGGCAAGGAAACCTTCACCGCGCCCATGGGCAAAGAACTTGAACGCTGCAGGGCCGCCCTGGAAGCGGCACAGGCGGGAAAAACGGCGGCCCTGGTCTGTTCGGGAGACGCCGGTATTTACGGCCTCGCGGGACTCGCCCTTGAACTCGCGCCGGAATACGGCGGTGTGGAAGTCGAGCTTATACCGGGACTGACGGCGGCTCTCTCCTGCGCGGCCCTTTTGGGCAGCCCCCTCACCAACGACTTCGCCGTTGTCAGCCTGAGCGATCTCCTTACCCCCTGGGACCTCATCGAAAAACGGCTTTCCGGAGCCGCCGCCGCGGGATTCGTCCTCTGCCTTTACAATCCGGGAAGCAGGGGGCGGAAAGGCCATCTTGAACGGGCCTGCGGCATCGTCCTCAGGCACCGGGACGCCCGCTCGGTATGCGGCGTGGTAAGAAACGCGGGCCGTGAAGGGCAGAGCCTTTTGGTTACAACCCTTGGCGAACTGCGAAGCATAACAGCCGATATGTTTACCACGATCTTTATCGGCAATGAGGCGACAAAAAACATAGGCGGGAAAATGGTAACTTCCAGGGGGTATGCCTGGGCCGGGCATTGCACTCCGCCCGTGAACAGGCGGGTTAAAAATGAAGGATGAAAAAATTTTTGTCTTCGCCGGAACAAGCGAAGGGCGCGTTTTTATTGAGGAACTTTTAAGGCGCGGCGGCGGAACAGGCGCCGTAACGGCCTTCACCGCGACGGATTACGGCGGAGAACTGCTCGCTTCTCTCGGCTGTGAAGTCCGTTCAGGCAGGCTGGACGAAAACGGGATGAAGAAGGTGATGGAAAGCGAAAAGCCCGCCTATGTGGTGGACGCAACCCATCCCTACGCCGTGGAAGCGAGTGAGAATATCAGGGCCGCCTGTGAAAAAACGGAAACCCGCTATTTGCGGCTCAGCAGAGACACCGGCGGCCCGGACATTCCGGGACTTGTCCGTGTCGCTTCAGCCGGGGAAGCCGCCGCTTTCCTGCGTGAAAAGAAGGGCGTTATTTTCCATGCCGCCGGGGTAAAGGAGGCCGCGCCCTTCGCCGTTGATGAAATGAAGGAACGGGTGTTTGTCCGGGTGCTTCCCATGGAAGAGAGCCTCCGCCAGTGCCGCGAGCTTGGCTTTCCCGCAAAAAACATCATCGCCATGCAAGGCCCCTTTGGCGAGGAGATTAACCGGGCCTTTTTCATGCAGACAAAGGCCGCGTGGCTTGTAACCAAACAGTCAGGCGGGGCCGGCGGTTTTGATGAAAAGATCCGGGCCGCCTTGTCCTGCGGTGTTACGCCGGTGGTCATAAGGCCCCCCGCCGGTGATTTACCGGGCTATTCTATAGAAGAAATTTTCAGGCTGACAGGTTATGGGCGGGAACGGAACGGGGCCAATGAAAAATCCCTGATCCTGATCGGTACGGGGCCCGGCGGCGAAGGCATGCTGACGGGGGAGGCTCTTGAGGCAATCGCCGGAAGCGATTGCGTGATTGGGGCGCGGCGTATTCTCCAGCGGCATGAAAAACTCATCGAGGGCAAAGAGCAGGCGGCCCTTTTTAATGCCGGGGAAATTATCAGTTTTATCGGACAAAGCGGCCGCGATCGTTTCGCCGTGCTGCTCTCGGGCGACGGAGGCTTTTATTCCCTCGCAAAAACCCTCTTGCCTCCGGCCCGTGAAAAAGGATGGAAGACTGCCGTTCTTCCCGGCGTTTCCTCCCTTTCCTTTTTTTGCGCCCGTCTCGGCCTTCCCTGGGAAGACATAAAAACCATTTCCCTCCATGGTATCCGCGAAAGCTCAAGGGAACAGATAAGCAATCTGATAAGCGGCGGAGTAATGAACAACCATGGTACTTTTTTCCTCACCGACGATAAAAACACCCCCGCGGAAATTTGCAAAATACTCGAAGCTAACGGTCTTGGCGGTATAAAGGTCAGCGCGGGCGAGAACCTGTCCCTGCCTGACGAGCGGATCCGGCAGGGGAAGGCCGCGGATTTCGCGAATCTTGAATTTTCACCTTTAAGCGTATTACTGGCGGAAAACCCTTCGCCTCATGACGCCTCTCTTTATAATTACGGGCTTGATGATTCTGTTTTTACCCGGGGCAAAGTCCCCATGACCAAAGGGGAGATCCGGACCCTGTCTCTTTCGCGTCTCCGTATCGGGGAAAGGGATGTTGTGTGGGATATCGGCGCGGGGACAGGATCGGTCTCCTGCGAAGCGGCCCTCCGGGCCCGGTTTGGCCGGGTATACGCGGTGGAACGGGATGAGGAAGCCCTCTTTTTGCTTGGGGAAAACCGCGGCAAACTGGGGCTTTTCAACGTGGAAATCGTGCCCGGTGAGGCGCCCCAGGCGCTTGCGCCTCTTCCGCCGCCTGACGCTGTTTTTATCGGCGGTTCGGGCGGACAGCTTCAGGCGCTTGTTGACGCGGGTCTTGCGAAAAACCCTTCCTGCCGTTTTGTCATCACCGCGATAACCCTGGAAACCATTGCCGAAACCGCCGCCCTGATCCGCCGGAGCGGGATTCGGGATGCAGAGATAACGCATATCGCCGTTTCACGATCCCAGGAAGCGGGGAACTACCATTTAATGAAGGCGGAAAATCCGGTTTACATTATTTCATTTTCAGGCGGAGGCGCCGCATGATCAAAACACCCCGCCTTTGCATAGCCGCGGGTTCGAGCGGCGCGGGCAAGACCACCCTTAGCTGCGCCCTCCTCAAGGTCCTGGCTGACCGGGGCTTCGATACCGCCGCTTTCAAGTGCGGCCCGGATTATATTGACCCCATGTTTCACCGCGAGGTAACCAGAGCGTTTTCTTCAAACTTGGACCTCTTTATGCTGGGTGAGGAAACCCTGAAAGCGCTTTTTGAAAAAAACGCGGAAGGAAAGGATATCGCCGTTATTGAGGGGGTGATGGGGTTTTACGACGGCATGGACGCCGCCTCAAGCGAGGGGAGCACCTGGGACATCGCGCGGATCACGGAGACGCCTGTTATTCTGGCGGAAGACTGCGGGGCTTCATCGTTAAGCGCCGCGGCGCGGATCTACGGCATGGCCCGGTTCAAAACACCAGGCATGGTACGGGGGGTCATTCTCAACAACTGCGGCGAAAGGATGTTTGCCGCGCTGAAACCGGTAATAGAAAAAGAGACGGGCCTTAGGGTCTGCGGTTTTCTTCCCCGCATGAAGGACTGCAAAATTGAAAGCCGCCATTTGGGTCTGGTAACGCCTGAAGAAATTGAGGACATCCGCAGCAAAATATCCGCCCTGGCCGCGCAGCTTGAAAAAAGCGTTGATATGGATATGCTTTTTGAACTGGCCCGGGGGGGCGTTGCGGGGGGGCCTCCCCCCGCTGGAGGGGGGAGCGGACCTGACCGCCCGCTTCACCCCGTCCCGCGGGGGCGGGCGGCCAGGGGAGCGGGGGGGAGGGCACTCCCCCTCAAGAGTATTCCCATCGCAATCGCCTCCGACAGGGCCTTTTGCTTTTACTACAAAGACGCCCTGAATCTGCTGAGAGAGATGGGGGCGGAACTGCTGTTCTTCAGCCCCCTGTCCGACAAGCGCCTTCCCCGGGGGGCGAAGGGGCTTTATCTTGGCGGCGGATATCCTGAACTGTACGCCGGTGTTCTCGCGGATAACGAAACCTTGAGGCGCGGGATACGGGAGGCGGTTCAGGACGGGCTTCCCTGTGTCGCCGAATGCGGCGGCTTCATGTATCTCCATGAAAGGCTTTCGGACGAGGCGGGTAAGGCGCATCCCATGTGCGGCGTGATAAAGGGCGGATGCGAAAAACAGGAACGGCTTGTGCGTTTCGGTTACGCCGCATACACGGCGCTTGATGATAATCTCCTCTGCCGCGCGGGCGTTACCCTGCGGGGCCATGAGTTTCATTATTGGGAGAGCGATAATCCCGGCGGATCCTTTGAGGCCCAAAAGCCTGGTTCCGGGAAGACCTGGCGGGCAATCGCCGCGGAGGGGAATCTTTTCGCCGGGTTTCCCCATTTTCATTTCTGCGCGAATCCGGAAACGGTGGAACGTTTTTTGACAAAGTGTGAACACTATGGCCCTTGACAGTGATAAGGGCGGACCAATGTACCGCCTTGTGGACGGAAAGCGCCTCCGCTGCGGCTACACAACCGGCACCTGCGCGGCGGCTGCGGCAAAGGCGGCAGCCGCGCTGCTTTTATTGGGCAAGGGAAAACGTGGCGCGGCTTTTCCGCCGCTTCTTCCACCGGTTCTTCCGGTCGAGGTAGCCACGCCTTCGGGCCGGACCTTTTGCCTTGTACCGGAAGACCTTCAAACAGGAGAGGGATGGGCGTCCTGCGCGGTGCGGAAAGACGCAGGGGATGACCCGGATGTAACAAACGGCGTCCTTGTATACGCGAAGGTTGAAAAAAGCGCCGGAGAGGGTATTACGATTGACGGCGGTCTTGGTGTGGGGCGGGTTACCAAACCCGGCCTTGACCGGAAACCCGGTGAGGCCGCAATCAACACAACGCCGCGAAAAATGATAAGCGCCCTGTGCCGGGAAGTCTGCGAAGAAGCCGGATACGGCGGCGGCCTTATGGTTACCATTTCCATACCTGCCGGTATTGAACTTGCGCACAGGACCTTCAACCCCAAGGTAGGTGTTGTAGGCGGAATCTCCGTATTGGGAACTTCGGGACTTGTCGAGCCCATGAGCGAAAAGGCATACGTTGACAGTATGCGTATTGAGATCCGGCAATTATACGAAGAAGGAGCGCGGGAGCTTCTGGTGCTTGTGGGAAACTTCGCCAGGGACTTCGCTTTCGGAACCCTGGGGCTGCAGGCGGTTCCAAGCGTAAAGTGTTCAAATTTTATCGGAGCGGCCTTTGAGATTGCCTCGGAACTCAGGTTTACGCGGGTCCTTCTTGTGGGACACCTGGGCAAGATCGTCAAACTGGGAATAGGTATAACAAATACCCATTCATCGAACGGCGACGGGCGTATTGAAACCCTTATCGCCTGCGCCCTTGAGGCCGGCGCCGGTATTGAGACCCTGCGGAATATCGCGGCCTGCGTAAGTACCGACGCCATTGTGAACATCCTTGAGGGAGCCGGTTTTCTTGCTTCATCAATGGGTATCCTTGAAAAACGGATAAGCGAAACCCTGCGGCGCCACAGTTCTGACGGGACGGAAACGGGTTTTATTGTTTTTTGCAAAGAAACCGGCGCCGTACAGGGCGGCGCGGAGAAAGGGGATGACGCGGCGAGGGAGGGAAAAATCGTGGCTCAAAGCGGCAACGCCCGGGCTCTTGTTGAGGCCCTGGCGCGGGGAGGCGCCTATGGCTAAAGTCTGGTTTGTCGGCGCGGGACCGGGGGATCCGGAACTCATTACCCTGAAAGGGAAGGCGCTTCTTGAACGCGCCGATGCGGTGATCTACGCCGGTTCCCTGGTGAACCCGGTTCTGCTTGATTGGGTAAAAAAAGACGCGGCGGTTTACAACAGCGCTTCCATGACCCTGGAAGAAATTATCAAGGTGATGAAGGATGTCTGCGGCAGGGGCATGGATGTGGTGCGCCTCCACACGGGGGACGGCAGTCTTTACGGCGCCACAGGCGAACAGATGGACGCTCTTGACGAGGCGGGCATCCCCTATGAAGTCGTGCCGGGGGTCAGCTCCCTGTTTGCGGCGGCGGCGGCGCTGAAACGGGAATTCACCCTGCCCGGTGTTTCACAAACCCTTATCGTAACGCGCTGCGCCGGGAGGACGCCTGTTCCCGAAGGGGAGAAACTTTCCGCTCTCGCGTCCCACGGCGCGTCAATGGCGCTTTTTCTGAGCTCCGGTCTTGTACGAGAGGTCCGGGCCGAACTCACCGGCGCCGGAACGGACCCGGCGACGCCGGCGGCCATTGTCTGCCGCGCGAGCTGGCCTGATGAAAGGGTGATCCGGGGTACCTTGGGGGAGCTTCCCGAAATGGCGGAAAAAGCCGGTATTACCAAAACCGCGCTTATCCTTATCGGGCGGTTTCTTGAGGGGCAGGGAAAACATTCCCGTCTCTACGACGGGTCCTTTTCCCACGGATACCGGGAGGCCGAAACCGCCGCCGGAAAACCCGCCCCGGCGCCTGAACCGCGCCTTAAACTTGCCGTTGTCGCCGTATCAAAAGCCGGGGCGGAACTTGCCGCTTCCCTCGTACCACGGCTTTCGGGGGCAAAGGCCTTTGTTTACGCGCCCTACGTTCTTGAAGGGCAGGAAGCCGGGCAAAATGCCGGGCAGGAAGCCTTTGAAAGCGTCATGACGCTCACGAAAGAACTCTGGAATAAGACCCAAAGTTTTCTTTTTATATGCGCGTCGGGGATCGCCGTGCGGACCATTGCGCCCCTGGTCCGCTCCAAACATGAGGATCCCGCCGTCGCGGTATGCCCGGATAACGGCGCCTTTGTCATTTCCCTGCTAAGCGGCCATGAGGGAGGGGCCAATGCCCTCTCTGCCGAAATAGCCGCCCTCCTCAACGCGGTTCCGGTGATTACGACAGCCTCGGAAATGTCGCCGCCTGTGCTGCCAAGAAATCTCTGTCTCGGAATCGGCTGTAAACGCGGAACCCTTTCCGGCGCATTGCAGAGCGCCCTTGAGGAATGTTTTGCCCGAAACGGGCTTTCGCCCCTGCGTATTCGCGTTATCGCCTCGATTGACATAAAACAGGATGAACCGGGACTTGCGGAGTTTGCCGGGGAGCTGGGCGTAACCCGCGTTTTTTACAACTCCGGAGAACTGGCCGCTTTACGCGGCGATTTTTCAGGATCGGATTTTGTGCAAAAAACAACCGGCGTGGATAATGTCTGCGAACGGGCCGCGGTACTTGCCTCC